>JAAYPY010000072.1 GCA_012519555.1 Tissierellia bacterium
ATTAGCACCCTATTATTTTTGATATTTTTAAAAGCAGCTCATCAATATTAGTGGCTTCAAGTGACAGTTTTTCTATAGGACACATTCCCGTTTGGTCTCGATTTTTTATATATGGAACCAATTTTTCATATTCAAAAATAATAGAAGTATTTTTCAAAACATTTACAGCTTTTTCGGAAATAAGTTTAGTACTTAATTCTTTAATACCTGCATGTTCACAAATCATTGCTGCCGCCTTGCCGATAACCTTATCGGCCACGCTTGAGCCTTGAAGCTGGCTTTTAAATTCATTAAGAGCGGTATAAATAGGTTTAATTCCTTTACCTTCACTTGAAAAAATCACTTTTCCATCTTTGACAATTACTATTGCCTTTTGTTCATTAACCAACATATTTTTTGCTATTTCTATATCCTTCATTCTTCTGCTCCTTTTTATCAGTGGTTTAATTATAGAATAATATTAAATGATTTGCAATAAAAAACCGGCAATTGCCGGTGTAATATTTTTCTACAATTTACTCGGTTATTTTCTCCAAATTAAGGTAATAAAGCAACAATAAATTGTAAGTAGAAAATTTCATGTTCACATTTAAATAAAGTTATATTCAGTAACTATACCACAGGTTTCCCTGTGGTATATGTTATAATGTTATTTTTTCAATTCCTCTCATATATGGCTTTAGCATTTCAGGAATTGTTATAGAACCATCTTCGTTCTGATAGTTTTCAAGAATTGCTGCAAATGTTCTTCCCACTGCAAGTCCTGAACCGTTTAGGGTGTGAATATACTCCAATCTGCCCTTTTCTTTAGGTCTAAATTTGATATTGGATCTCCTTGCCTGGAAATCTTCAAAGTTTGAGCATGAAGAAATCTCGACGTATCGGTTGTAGCTTGGCATCCATACCTCCAAGTCGTAGGTCTTTGCAGAGCTGAAACCAATATCTCCGGTGCAGAGCTCTACTACTCTATAAGGAAGACCCAATCCCTTTAAAATTTCTTCAGCAAAATTTGTAAGTTTTTCAAGCTGAGCATATGAATCTTCAGGTTTTGCATACATAACCATTTCCACTTTATCAAACTGATGATTTCTTATTAAACCCCTTGTATCTCTTCCTGCAGATCCTGCTTCTGCTCTGAAGCATGGTGTATAAGCAGTCATGTACATTGGAAGGTCCTTTTCATCCAATACTTCATCTCGGTAAATATTGGTTACGGGTACTTCAGCTGTTGGGATTAGATAATAATCTCTTTGATTCAGTTTAAACATATCTTCTTCAAATTTAGGAAGCTGCCCTGTTCCAACCATACTATCCCTATTTACCATAAAGGGAGGGGATATTTCCGTAAATCCGTGTTCTAAGGTATGCTTATCAAGCATATATGCAATAATTGCTCTTTCCAATCTTGCTCCTGCTCCTTTGAACATTGAAAAACGGGTTCCCGTAATTTTTGTTGCTCTTTCAAAGTCAAGAATATCCAAGTCTACGCCCAAATCCCAGTGTGCCTTTAACTCAAAATCAAACTTCCTTGGTTCACCCCATCTTCTTATTTCCTTGTTGTCTTCATCTGAAGCACCAACAGTTATGTCAGGATTTGGAGTGTTTGGAATATTCAACAGCTCTTCTTGAATTTTTTCATCAATTTCTTTTACCTCAACATCCAAAACCTTTACCTTTTCAGCCAATTCCTTCATTTCCTGAAGAATAGCCGTCACATCTTTTCCTTCTTTTTTGAGAAGAGGAACCTGTTTAGATACTCTGTTCTGTTCTGCCTTCATATTCTCAACTTCAACAAGCTTTTCTCTCCTTGCTTGGTCTAATTCAAGAACCTTATCCAGACTAAGTTCGGAATTCCTTCTTTTTAACAATTCTTCTACCTCTTTGGGATTATTCCTGATTTTTTTGATATCTAACATTTTTAACCTCCATAAATAAGTTATTAAACAAAAACTCCCGCCTCTGTTTAGAGACGAGAGATACTCGCGGTGCCACTCTAATTATTATACTAAATAGCATAATCACTTGAAGAAGTTAACGCCTTCAACGTCTAAGTTTTTACCCTTAGATACTCCGGAACGGATTCAACAACTATTATGCCTCCTCACACCAACCGTCGGCTCTCTGAAATAAATCTGTTGTTTACTGCTTTCCATCATTGCCATATTTGGATAATATAATATCATTATTATTTTGTCAAGCTTAATTTAGTGAATTGAAGGCGATATGATGCACAATACTTCTGATACATCATAATTTCCGTTATAAAATAAATGATTGCTGTTTTCAGGAATAATTATGCTGTCACCCTTTGATATAAAGTAAACCTTTGCACCAACATGGCATTCTATTTGACCTTGTATAACATAGATGTATTCCTTAGACCCATGTGTGATACTGTGATTGCTTATCCATGATTTAGGGTTAAGTTTAAATATAAATGCTTCAAACTCTAATTTTTTTTCCTCATTATTCAACACCGGAGTTATAAACTCCAATTCCACATTAATATTTCTCAGTTTAACTTTTGTTCTTTCATCTCGCGGTATTGTTATAACATCATTAGAGGATTCCTCCAAAAATAATATTGAAAGAGGCACCTCCAATGTGTCAGATAATCTTTTTAATACCGATAAAGAAGGAGATATTAAATCTCTCTCTATTTGTGATATATATCCTGATGTCACGTTAATTTGTTCTGACAATTCAACAATTGTCATATTCTTACTTTTTCTAATATTTCTTATTTTTTTTCCTATCATCGTGTACACCCTTTCACTCTTCTTTATAACAATATTATACACCAAATATTGCTTATGTCACGTTAATAATTTCACGTTGAGCTTTTTATACAATACTCCCCTCACCTTTGTTAATTATATGAAAGACAGAAAGATTACGGAAGTTTAGCATTCAGTATTTAAAAACGCTGTAAAGTCATATTTTTGCTTTTCTTATAAGGCTAAATATGATATAATTGTCTATTAATACTTTGTAATCAAACATTTATGCACAAGGGGATATGAAATGGAGTATAATGGCAAGCATTCGGAAGAAATAGAATATTTAAATGAAATAATAGATTTGCTGAAATCTTTGTTGGAATATGAAACAAAACAGCTTGAAAATCAAAAAGCCGATTTGATTGAGTCAAGAAGAGAGATGTGGGAAAATACAACCCATTCATCTGCTGATTTTGAAAAACTTACTGATTTTAATCAGTATTTAAGTGCACTGCAAGCTCAAACCTTCACCTACACCGAGCTTGCAAAACGTATTTCAAAGCATGAAAAGATGCTTGATAGTCCTTACTTTGCAAGAATCGACTTTACCGAAGAAGGATATGATGATATAGAGAAAATATATATCGGGCTCTTTAATTTAATGGATGATGAAAACCATGAAATAAAAGTCTATGATTGGCGCGCCCCTATATCCAGCCTATATTACAGAAATGAAGTAGGTCCTGTAGAATATAAGGCTCCTGCCGGTTTAATAAAGGGCTTTGTTTCATTAAAACGGCAATTTAAAATTGCAAAGGGTAAAATGGAATACTTCATTGACAGCAACATTAACATTCTTGATGAAATGCTCATGGTGGCTCTCTCGAAAAATATGACATCAAAAATGAAGACAATAGTGGAAACAATACAAAAACAACAGGACTTAATAATAAGAGACTTATATAATGATTTGTTGGTTGTACAAGGGGTAGCGGGCAGCGGCAAATCATCAGTGGCTTTACACAGAATTGCATATTTGATGTATCAAGGTTTAAACTTAAATTTAAGAGCAAACAATGTTATAGTAATTTCACCAAATCCTTTATTTTCAAAATACATATCTAATGTTCTTCCGGAATTGGGAGAAGAAAATATTAATGAATATACTTTTGAAAATATTTTTCTGAAACTATTTGAAAATAAACTATCCATGAAAACAAAAAGTGAAAACTATGAGAACATTATTACTGCAGAAACAGAAGAGCTAAGGGATTTTCTGAGGAAGTATGATGAATTTAAAGGCTCATTTGTTTTTTCAAAAATTCTAGATAGATTTATAGAATATTATGAGCATAAGCTTATACCCTTTGAAGATATTTATTACAACGGGAAAGTAATTGAAAAACGCGAACTGGCAAAAGCTTTTCTATTAAGCGGCAAGCTAAATATGCCTACAGGCAAAAAACTTAAAATAATTGAAAGACGAATTTTGGAAAAGATTCGTGATAATAGAATTGAAAGGCGAAAGAAAATTGAGAAGGCAGTAAATAAGTTAAATAATCATGAATTTGAAACAATGTCTTTCACAAGGCTGTTATCAGCCAAGGAAACCTTAGCTTTAACAGAAAGATTGAAGAAGTTTACAGAGTTTGATATTTTTGAAATTTATAAAAAGTTGTTTTCAGATATCAGCTTATTTAAAAATATTGCTAAAGGACTTGAGCTGCCGAAAAACATTGATGAAATAATAAGTTATACAAATACAGCTTTAAATGATCCGTACAATCTTCCTTATGCTGATGGAATAGCCCTCATTTATCTAAAAATCAAAGCAGAGGGTTGTGATCTCTTCAGCGATATAAAGCAGGTTGTTGTTGATGAAGCTCAGGATTATTACCCCATTCATTATCAAATTTTAAAATATTTATACAAATATGCACGATTTACAATAGTAGGTGATATAAATCAATCAATTGAAAAAAGCAACGAGCTGTCATTATATGATGATATTATTTCTATTTTCAACTTTGAAAAGAGCAATAAGATATTTCTGAATAAAAGCTATAGGAGTTCTTATGAAATAGGGAAGTTCAGTACAAAATTATTGGGAGATGAAAATTATACGGAATTCTTTAAAAGAAATGAAGAAGAGCCGGTGGTCTTCAAATCAAACAGCAGCTCCAGTCTTCAGAATGAAATAATAAAAACCATTGAGAAATATAAAACCGAAGGCTTTAGTTCAATTGCCATAATATGCAAAAACAGAAAAGAAGCATCTGACTTGTATTTTAAACTAAGTAATAAAATCAATATAAAACTTATTGATTACTTAGATTATGACAGTGTTTTGGAAGGCACCTTGATACTTCCTGTTTATTTAGCAAAAGGACTGGAATTTGATGCTGTTATAGTTTATCAAGCAAACGATAAAAGTTATAATAGCGAATTTGACAAAAAACTTTTATATATAGCATGTACAAGAGCACTTCACAGATTATCACTCTTCTATACAGGAAAATTAACTAAGTTTTTAAAATAAACATAAAAAAATCCGCTTTAAGTTTTTAAGCGGATTTTTTGAAGCGGGTGATGGGAATCGAACCCACACAGCCGGCTTGGGAAGCCGGAACTCTGCCACTAAGTTACACCCGCAATAAAATGGAGATAAGGGGTCTCGAACCCCTGGCCTCTTGAATGCCATTCAAGCACTCTCCCAACTGAGCTATATCCCCTTATTGGATGGTTTATATCAACATATATAATTTAATACATTTTCATCGATTTGTAAAGTACAAAAATAGGAAATGCTCCTTATTACTTGAAATCAAATATAAGGAAGTGTACTATTTAGCCCCCGGTTAACAAGTTTTGGGCAATAAAATCCTGTGATTGAAAAATGTCACAGGATAATTTTTTGTCTGGAGCTGGCAGAGAGATTCGAACTCTCGATCTGCTGATTACGAATCAGCTGCTCTGCCTCTGAGCCATGCCAGCACACTTAGTTATATTTAGCTAGGCTACAGTACATATTAATACTCTTTTCACTTTTTGTAAAGTAAAATTTATTTACTCTAAATTTCCCGGGGAAATATACGTAACATAAGGGGTTGTGACACATATATTGTAATATATAAATTTTGTATAAAGGAGAGTATATATGGACAATAACAATCAATATTATGATAACATGAACGATTATATATACGATGATGATGTTAATAATGATGTATACAGCAGCAGATATGATATGTATGACAGAAGATTCGACAGAAGATTCGACAGAAGATTTGACAGGAGATTTGATAGGAGATTTGACAGAGATTTTTATGACCCAATGAGGTATTATCGATTCCCATTCTGTGACAGGTACGGAAGATGTGAAAACCCTATTTGGTGGATGTTCTGGCCTTTATTCTTCCTATAATAATCAGTAAATAACAATGGGACGCATAGCGTCCCTTAAAATTTACGGCTGCCGGGTTTCACGGGCTTTGAACCCTTTTCACACATGGGACAATTTTCTGCATCATAGGTTTCAAAGAATAATTCTACTGAACTGTAAATAGGCAATTGAATTTCACTTACTTTTCTATCTACGATACATCCGATTCCTACTACCATGCCGCCTGCATTTTGAAGGACCTTGGCAGTTTCCAAGGACGATTTTCCGGTAGTTACAACATCCTCCATAATTAGAATTCTATCACCGGTTTTTATTTCAAAACCCCTTCTTAGTGTCATTACCTTGTTTTCTCTCTCTGTAAATATTGCTTTTATGCCTAATTGTCTGCCAAGCTCATATGCTGCCGTTATTCCTCCCATGGCAGGTCCAACAATAACATCCAAATTTAATAATTTGACTTTTTCATATACTATTGAAATAACTTTTTCTGCCTTGTCCGGATATTGAAGAAGCTTAGCACATTGACAGTATTTGTTGCTATGCTTACCGGATGAAAGCAAGAAGTGACCTTCAAGCAAGGCACCGCATTCTTTCAATAATTCAACTACATCCATATCTTACCTCTCTGAATTTTTAATCTTGTCTTTGACGACTAACCTTATAACAAAACTTTTCTGCCACACTCAAGTTGTCAATTGTCCGGCAAAAACCGTCCCTTATGGTCACGTTATATTATTCCTCTTATTTCATCCAAGGATTTAATATTCTCAGTGTCTATAAATTCTTCCAAATCATTGAGAATGTCTATTGCAATATCAGGCTTAATAAAGTTTGCTGTTCCAATTTGAACCAATGTAGCTCCTGCCATAACAAATTCAATTATATCATTTGCATTCATAATGCCTCCCAATCCACATATGGGAATTTTAACCATTTTTGCAGCTACATGAACCATGCGAAGGGCTATTGGTTTTACACAGGGTCCTGAAAGTCCGGCATAAACATTGTCAAATACAGCTTTTTTGTTTTTTATATCAACTGCCATAGCTTGAATTGTATTAATTAAAGAAATTGCATCTGCTCCTGCTGCTTCACATGCAAGGGCCATGTCCGGAATATTTTCTGCATTTGGTGATATTTTAACCATGAGTGGTTTTCTGCAAATTTTCCGAACTCTTGATACTAAATCATAGGCAACGGATGATTTAATTCCGAAAGCCATTCCGCCGCTTTTAACATTAGGACAAGAAATATTAAGTTCAATTGCATCTACATTTGAATCATTCAATTTATAGATGCCTTCAAAATAATCTTCTTCACAATGTCCTCCAAGATTAGCAATAATAATGGTATCATATGTCTTCATTCTTGGAAGCTCTTTACTTATGAATTTATCAAGACCTGGATTTTCAAGTCCTATGCTGTTCATCATACCCATGGGAGTTTCCCATAGTCTGATTCCTTTATTTCCGCTCCTTGGAGCTAATGTAAGACCCTTGCTGCAAATACCGCCAAGAATTGATAAATCGTAAATTTTAGAAAATTCCTCTCCGAAACCAAAGGTTCCGGAAGCAGCCACTATTGGGTTTTTAAACTTAAGACCCATAAAATTGGTTTTTAAATTTGCCATACTTCTCCTCTATATTAATTCTTCACTGTCGAATACAGGACCATCCTTGCATGCTCTTTTGTTTCCTGTCTTTGTTTCTACGGTGCATCCCAAACAAGCTCCAATTCCGCAAGCCATTCTTCGTTCCAAGGATACATAGCATTTAATATTTTGAGCCTTACAGTTATTTGCTATCTTATTCATCATTATTTCAGGTCCGCAGGTCACGACTGTATCATAATTTTCGTAGTCTACATAATCCGTCACAAAACCTTTTTCCCCAAAGCTTCCATCTTCTGTAACAACAATGCATCTGTTGACAAAGGATTTAAATTCATCGAATATATACATGTTTTCTTTATCCCTGTATCCTAAATAAACATCTGCCTTCTTGCCTAATGCCTTACATAAATACAATAATGGAGCAATTCCTATGCCTCCTCCTATCACTGCAGTTTTTCCTTTTAGGTTTTCAAGTTCAAAACCGTTTCCCAAGGGACCAAATATCTGTATTTCGTCATTTTCATGTAAGCTGCTTATTTTTTTTGTTCCCTCTCCTTCTATTCTGTATAAGAATGAAATGAGATTCTCATTTACATCATTAACACTGATTGGTCTTGGAAGCAAAAATGCATTATCGGTGGTTTTCAGCATAAAAAATTGTCCGGGTTTTATTTTGGAATAGAATTCTACAGAAAGCCTGTAGATATTTTTAGAAATTCGCTCGTTTTTCACAAGAGGGGTTATTAAAACTTTCATTATTTTCTCCAATTTGTTTACATTTACTTCTTATCATAAGCAGTATCGCAGTATACACACCTGTATATTTCTTTCTCTTTGTCGGCAAGTCTGAATTTATGAACTATTTCCTGCTCTATTGAGCTTATGCATCTGGGATTTTTGCATTTAACAACATTTTCAACTTCATGAGGAAGTTCTAAATTTATTTTATCTATTATGACAGAATTATCTATTATATTGATTGTTATGTTTGGATCAATAAACCCAAGCACCTTAAAATCCATATCCAGATTGTTTTCTACTTTTATTATATCTTTTTTTCCGTATTTCTTGCTTTTTGCATTTTTAATTATGGCAACACTGCAATCCATCTTGTCAAGATTAAGATAATGATATATTTCCATTGCTTTACCTGCCTTGATATGGTCAATTACCAAGCCTTTTTCTACACTATCTATATTAAGCATTATTCCACCCCCAATAATTTCATTATTAAAGCCATTCTAACAAACATTCCGCATTTAGCTTGTGTAAAATATGCTGCTCTTGGGTCACTGTCAACTTCCACCGATATTTCATTGACTCTTGGAAGTGGATGCATAAGTATCATATCATTTTTTGCATTTGACATTTTCTTGTTGTCTACAATATAGCTGTCCTTTAATCTTACATAGTCTGCTTCATTGAAGAATCTTTCTTTTTGAACCCTCGTCATATAAAGAACATCTAGCTGGCCAATAACATTTTCAAGTCTTTCCACTTCCATAAACTCAATACCGTTTTTCATTAATATTTCTTCTCTGATATAGTCCGGTACTCTTAATTCATCCGGTGATATAAGAACAAATTTTATATTCTCGTATCTTGATAAAGCCTTTATCAAGGAATGAACCGTACGCCCGAATTTCAAGTCACCACAGAGACCAATGGTAAAATTATTTAATTTACCCTTTAAGGTTTTAATAGTCAGCAGGTCTGTCAATGTTTGGGTGGGATGCTGATGTCCTCCGTCTCCCGCATTTATCACGGGTATATTTGCATACATTGCAGCTACCATGGGAGCACCCTCTTTGGGATGCCGCATTGCTGCTATATCTGCATAGCATGCAACCGTCCTTATAGTATCGGCAACACTTTCTCCCTTTGCGGCAGAACTTGATTCAGCTGATGAAAAACCCATAACACTTCCCCCCAGCCTTAACATTGCGGATTCAAAGCTTAGCCTTGTTCTGGTGCTGGGTTCGTAAAACAAAGTAGCAAGTACTTTTCCTTTGCATCTATCTGCATATGCTGCAGGATCTTGAATTATTTCATCTGCCAACTTCAAGATTTCGTCCAGTTCTGCTAGTGTTAAATCCATTGGTTCAATTAAACTTTTTCCTTTTAACATATTTCCTCCTTTTTAGCCTCTCAGGACTAATTTAAAGTATTCATTTAGCCCTACCGCTATTTTTTCTCCCTTTGGTCAAAAAAATAGGGTTAGGGCTATAAAAAGTCTTCCTTGCACACAGCAAAGGAAGACCTAATTTATAAGCTCATATTTTCCTTCCCAGCCTCTCTGTGCCAGATTAAAGGTTATTGACTTCAACTAATACTATTATATTTTTATCTTACTGTCAATATATTTTTATTGCTCGTCACAAGTTTCATTATCAACCTGATATATGATTTTTGTTATCCTTCTTTCTACTTCACTTCGAGGAAGCCATACCTGCCTATCACAGGTAGTGCATTTAATTCTGAAATCTGCTCCGATTCTTAATATTTCCCAATCATAACCGCCGCAGGGATGTTTTTTCTTTAATTTCACAATATCTCCTACATTCAATTTCATTGGCATAGCTTTTCTCCTTATATGGTAATTGTGTTGGTTGAACTTGAAATCTTATCTACTATATCATACATATTTGAAACAGACCCAACCTTCAATTTGCTCTTAATTTCAAAGAAATCGAGACATGTTCCACATGAAACAATTTCCACGCCGCCTTCCTTTAAGTTCATTAAATCGTCAATGGACTCTGAGCCTTCAGTAGTGAGTTTAACTCCTGAATTTAAAAATACCATGAAATCAGGGTATGGTTTTTTCTCTGATAATGTATACAGAAAACTTTTCATAAGTATCCTGCCTAACTCATCTGAACCTTTTCCTAATTTATCTGTAGTTATTAAATAGCCAAGAGCTTCATTTTGGATTTCAGCAGCTGTTTGCGACATGTTTCTGTTTTCAGTAACCTTTTTAAGCAATATGTAAATACCATCATCTTTTTCTTCGCTGGTAACCGTATATTTTGATTGATTACCAAACTTTGTAATATTAAGTTTAGCATTTTCATTATCAACAATGACCGTAATTTCCTCAGCACCTTCATCTGCTTCTTTTTTTGTCATAATAACAGGCTGAGGACATGCTTTTTTTCTTGCATCGACAATTTTCATATTTTTACCTCCGTTAATTTTCGTAGAAACCTTTATATGATAAATAATTTAATATAATATTTTTGTCGTAGAATATTTTGCTGGATTCAGAATTTAATATTGCTTGCACAAAAGGTTTGTCTTGCATAAAACTTAACATTGGTGCTGATAGTGCGAAAATTAAGTATAATATTATAACACTTTTTAATATTCCCATAAAGGCTCCAAATACTCTGTTTGTAATATTCAATAAGGGCAGCTTCATAATAACATTTATTATAGCAGTTAAAATAAGCAATACTACATATATTGCCAAAAATGTGATAACAAAGCTTATTGATCGAATTACTAATAAACTCATGTTATCTACAAAAACAGAATAAGTATCAGAAACTTCGCTTGCCATTATATTGTTTACAAACTTCTGTAACTCAATGGGAATTTTGCTTATATTACTAACATCATTAATCGAAAGTTTCATTTCAAAATAATCATGTAGTTTTACAAATAATTTTGTGTTATTGAGTAAAAAATCTTCTACATAATGATAAAACTGTTTGCTTAAGAAAAAGGAAATAATAATTCCCAATGTATCAAATACAGTTAATATGAATCCTTTTCTGTATCCTTGGAAACATAAGTATCCTGCAAAAATTACTATGATAATATCAATAGTCATTTAATTTCCCCCTTGGAATTTATTTTATTTGTCCTGTTATTATCTTGTTTTTAAACAAAATATATATGTTGTTTCCGTCAATCAATATCTCTTCAAATATTTCTGTTTCCTCAAATATTTTATCAGCTTTGTTGTTGTGGAGCAAATATATTGCATTGTTATTATACACTAATGCTTTGTTGTCAACTATTTTTAGTTTTTTTGCGTCAGAAGGTGCTGTTTGGATCTCCATGACCTTACCTTCAAAATTATATGTAATTAGTTCAGTTATCTGGCCCTTTTCAAATAATATGTTTATTCGATTCTGCGATATTTCATATCCAAGTATTTTATTATAGATGCTGTTCTTCCACATTAGTTTTCCGTTATTGTTATAAAAATAAATGTTTTTTGTTCCAATAGCTATTACATTGTTATTTACAACTTTTGTTTTAATCAAAATCTCGTTTGATACCAATGAGCTCCATAATTCAACATCATCTATAAGATAGTACAAGGTATTTACAGGTACTCCATTTTCAAAATTTAAAGTAATTAGTGAATAAGCTTCTGATTTGTCATTTATTGATATTCCGGTTATTGTATCATTAATTTTTTTGTTATCCACAATAATTTCATTATTTTCATTAATTATATAAAGAGTTTGTCCATTTCCTTTTACCACCATGCCGATTTTACCGTTTTCACGTGAAACATTTATTATATTCCCATCTATTTCAGCTATTACATACTCCTGATTATTTTTATCCAACATCATTATTTTGTTATTTGTCTGCCTGAAAATATTGTTATCTGTCACAAACACTTTGTTGGAAAACTCGGTATTTTGATTTTCCCACAAAATATTATTATTATAATCCGTATATACAATTTTTTGATTATTATATGATATTATACCCTTGTCAAAAAACTTAAACTCTTCAAGTGTATTAATTCCTGTTGATTTAATGTTTTCAACTTTATAAATTTTCTTTTCTTCCAAAGTCTCAAAAAATTCTTTGAAATATGGTGAATAAAGAACGGTAATTATAAAAATTAAAATTATCAAAATAAATAATATTATTTTTCTCATATATCACCTTGCAATTTTTTGTTAATCAATTATAACAAATTATATATATATTTGCATTAATAAATTATTAGAATTTCATAATTGAGACATTAACTACCAGATGAAGAAGTGTCCCCTAGAATTCGGGGACATTCCTTCAATCCTGCAAATGCTATCCCTATTTCAGTGTATCCCCATACCTTGATATTTCATTTAGGGCTTTCACAGCTGTGAAAATATCCTTGCTCTTATTAAAGGGGCCTACTCCGAATCTTACTGCACCTAACTTTTCTGTACCAATTGCTTTGTGTGCTAATGGAGCACAATGGAGTCCCGGCCTTACAGCAATATTATATTTCGTGTCTAAAATATTTGCGACTTCAGAAGAATCCATACCCTCTATGTTAATAGGAACAACCCCGATTCTTTGCTCAATGGACTTAGGGCCGTATATTTTAATTTTAGGGTTTTTTCTTAATTCTATAATGAATGTATCTAAAAGAGTTTTTTCGTGGCTGTAAATCGATTCTGTGCCTCTTTTTAAAATATACTTAAGTCCTTCATTTAATCCGGCAATACCCGGCAAATTATGGGTACCCGCTTCTAATTTATCAGGATAAAAATTCGGGTGTTCCAAGCTGCTGGACTGGCTGCCGGTACCTCCCTCTTTTATATGTTTTATTTCTATATCACTATTTATCAAAAGAGCTCCTGTCCCTTGTGGACCTAACAATCCCTTATGACCGGGCACTGCTAAAAAGCCGATATTATATTTTTTCATATCTATTGTTAAAACCCCTGCACTTTGTGAAGCGTCTAACAAATATGGAATCTTATGTTCTTTACATATTTTTCCAATTTCTTCTATTGGAAAAATTGAGCCAGTTAAATTTGAGACATGAGTTGTCACAATTAATCTAGTATTGTCTCTTATTGCACTTTCCAAATCACTTATACTTATAGTACCATCAGAAGCACATTTTACAATTGTATTTTCAACCCCAGAGTTTTCTAATTCTTTAATTGGTCTTAAAACAGAGTTATGCTCCATTTCTGTAGTAACCACGTGGTCTCCTGAATTTAAAATGCCTTTTATGGCTATATTTAAACTGTCTGTTGCATTAAATGTTAAAATTACTTTCATCGGGTCATCTAAATTAAAAAGCTCAGCTAACAGCTCTCTTGTTTCATAAATAATTCTTGCACCTTCAACTGCCATTGCATGGCTTCCCCTGCCCGGATTTGCTCCGTAGACCTTCATTGCTTTCATTACACTTTTATACACTGATGAGGGCTTGGGAAATGTTGTAGCTGCATTATCTAAATATATCATAATATCACCTGCTGATTTTATTTTTCAATTTCATTATATGTAAATTAATGCATTTGGATATTATTTATCTTTATATACAACTTTCCCGCTGCACAAGGTGTATTTTACTTTGCCTAATAACTCTCTTCCTATAAAGGGGGAATTGCTTGATTTTGAGCTAACATCAACAATCCATTTTTCATCAGGATCAAATATAACCAAATCACACTTCATGCCTTCTTTAATTCCTGAATGTAAATTATACAGCCTTGCAGGATTTACCGTCATTTTTTTCAAAAGCTCCATTATTGTAAGATAATTATTTTTTACCAAATAAGTAATACCCACAGATAAAGCAGTTTCTAAACCAATAATTCCACTGGGTGCCTTGGTAAATTCTCTTCTTTTTTCTTCATTGCTGTGGGGAGCATGGTCCGTAGCAATTATATC
This sequence comes from Tissierellia bacterium, assembly GCA_012519555.1. GTDB lineage: Bacteria > Bacillota > Clostridia > Tissierellales > Sedimentibacteraceae > Sedimentibacter. The sequence continues at coordinate 14,384 of JAAYPY010000072.1, forward strand.
GATAGTCCCATCCTTTAAACCCTCAATAATTTTTATTTTGTCATCTGCCGTTCTTAAAGGAGGATTCATTTTTGCATTTGTGCCGAATTTGAGTACATCCTCCTCTGTCATTGAAAAATGGTGAGGTGTGGCTTCAGCGGTAATATTTGCTCCCATTGATTTAGCCCATCTTATTATATCAACTGATAAACCTGAGCTTATATGCTGAAAATTGACCCTTGCACCTGTTTCAATAGCAATTATGCAATCCCTTGCAAGCATCACAACCTCCGCAAGATGTAATGCTCCAATGATGCCAAGCTTTGTTGATATTTTGCCTTCATTTATTCCCGGATTGTCTATAAAACAGGGGTCCTCCTCATGAAAGCTTATTGGTAAATTCAATCTTTTAGCTTCAAGCATCGCATTCATTACCATATTTGTATCCGTTATCGGAAACCCGTCATCGGAAAATCCTGCTGCTCCATGCTCTTTTAATTCTTCCATGTTTACAATTTCAGTACCTTTTAAGCCTTTTGTAACGGCTGCAATTTGAAGAACATTGATTGGAGAATATTTTTTTATATCATTTATATATTTAATAGTTTCAATATTATCTACCACGGGAGCAGTGTTTGCCATGCATACAACTGTTGTAAACCCGCCTCTTGCAGCTGCTTTTGAGCCTGATAAAATATCTTCCTTATATTCAGCTCCGGGCTCTCTGAAATGTACATGAATATCTATTAATCCCGGAGCTACGATTTTCCCTTCGGCATTTATAACATCATCATCCTTATTAATGTTTTTATTAATTTTTGTAATAATGCCTTCCTCAACCACTATGTCGGCAATTTCATCTCTGTTTGTTTCCGGGTCTATTATTCTTCCGTTCTTTATAAGCATCTTTCACCTGCTCTCTTTGCTTCACTAATTGCATTCATTATATCATAAGTGCAAGCCGAAAAATAGGCTTGCTTCACACCGATACAATGAATGCATCGGTGCAAAAGCCGAAACTTTTGCTTCATTAATTGCATTCATTATAACATAGTATAGAATAAATGTTTACAAATAAAAATATTCTCTGTTTTCACAGAGAATATTTTTCCTTTGCCTTATTTCAATTTTACAATTAATTTATCGTATTCTTCCTGTTCAGCGAGTTCATAGGAATTACGCTTATAATAATGTGTGTGAAGATATTTGTGAGAAATATGGCTGTTAGGCTCTTTCAAAAATTCTTCATATAGTTTTATAACTTCAGGATTTTTGTGTGACTTTCTTAGAGGCAGAGATTTGTCAAGTTCATATAATGCATCTGCACGTTTTGCCTTTGGATTAACATCAAGCCTTTTTTTAGCTGATACGTGTGACTGACCTCCTCCATGAACACATCCTCCGGGACAAGCCATAACTTCTATGAAATGATACTCCTTCTCGCCCTTTTTCACAGCATCCAAAACCTTAGCTGCATTGGCTGTTCCGTGTGCAACCGCAACTCTCACTTCAGTATCTTTTCCGTCAATCGGAAGTACTAGCGATGCTTCCTTTACTCCTTCAAGACCTCTTACATCATTATATTCGAAATTCTCCAAATCCTTACCCGTCAGTATGTCTGCAACCGTACGCAGGGCTGCTTCCATTACACCGCCCGTTGCACCGAAGATTACACCGGCTCCTGTATACTGGCCTAATATACTATCAGGCTCTTCATCCGGCAGGTCAACAAAATTAATTCTTGCTTGTTTAATCATGTCTCCTAATTCTCTTGTAGTCAATGACACATCTACGTCTCTCAGTCCGTCTACTTCCATTTCAGGCCTGTTTGCTTCTGTTTTCTTTGACGTACATGGCATTACGGATACAGAAAATATCTTTTTAGGATCTATTCCTTCTTTTTCGGCATAGTATGACTTCACCATGGCACCAAACATTTGCTGCGGTGACTTGCATGTTGATAAATTATCCAAGAATTCTGGATAATTGTATTCGCAGAAACGAATCCATCCCGGTGAGCATGAGGTTATCATAGGCAGTTTGCCGCCGTTTTTCACTCTGTTTAACAGCTCTGTACCTTCTTCCAAGATTGTAAGGTCTGCGGAAAAATTCGTATCAAATACTTTATCAAAACCTATTCTTTTAAGTGCCGCAACCATTCTTCCCGTCACATCCGTTCCCACAGGCAGACCGAATTCTTCGCCAAGTGATGCTCGAACTCCGGGTGCTGTCTGGACAACCACAAGTGTATCAGGATCATCTATTGCATCCCATACGTCATCAATATAGGTCCTTTCCCTCAAAGCTGCTACCGGACATGCCTGGATGCATTGACCGCAATAAACGCAGGGTACATCCTTCATGCTGTAATCAAATGCGGGAGCAACCTCTGTAACAAATCCTCTTTTTGTAAAGTCTAAAATTCCAATCCCTTGAACATCCCTGCAAGTGCTTACGCATCTTCCGCAAAGAATACACTTGCTTGTGTCTCTTACAATGGAATATGACAAATCGTCGATTTTTTCTTCTCTCTTTACTCCTTGGAATTCTATGTCTCTGATATTCATTTCATCACAAAGCTTTTGCAGCTCACAGCTGCCGTTTCTTAAGCAAGTGAGGCATTCTCTGTTGTGATTTGCCAGTATCAGCTCCAAATTCATCCTGACTGCATTTCTTACTCTTTTTGTATTAGTTCTTACATTCATGCCTTCTTGAACTTGAAGGACACAAGTGGCAGGCAGGTTTCTCATAGGAACCCCTTTTATATCGACTTCCGCAACACACAATCTGCATGCAGCTATTTCATTTATATCCTTTAAATAGCAGAGGGTAGGTATATCAATACCTGCTTCCTTAGCTGCCAAAAGCACCGTATAATCTTTTGGTACACTGACATTTACTCCGTTTATAGTTAAATTTACTTTATCCATATTTGCACCAGCCTTTCTACTTCTTGATAATTGCATGGAAGGTACAAGCATCCATACAAGCACCGCACTTAATACACTTATC
>JAAYPY010000073.1 GCA_012519555.1 Tissierellia bacterium
ACCATATTTTTTTTGAAATTAAACACCCTATAATACAATTTTACTAGTTTTAACCATAAATTTTACCGACTAAATGCTATCCACCTGCTTTTCCCTAAAAAAGTTGCATTTACTTTGTCCATTCACCTTTTTTTTTATGGTTTTTCTATTTAGATGTTTTTCAAATTAAAAGAACCCACCTCTATAATATATTGAAAACAATAAGAACTTAAGTGACCTCTTATCGGTATGCGATTTTGAAATTTTGCACACAGGCTATAAAAAAAGAACCGTCCCTAAAACAAAAATAGAGGTAGAATTTTGTTGAATTTTGAAGGTATATATAATATAATTATTAAAAAGTCAATAGTTGTGAGGTTGTTATGGAAAAACCATCAAATAAAAATTTATCTTCATCTGAATTGTCATTTTTCTGCATGCAGATTGTAATGATATTGAAATCAGGAATGCTTATATCTGACGGCATTGATTGGATGTATGATGATATAGAAGAAGGAAATATCAAAAATGCTCTTTATTCTTTAAAAAGTCGGCTGTCAGAAAAAGCCCCTCTCTACGATGCGATGAAAGGCTCTGGTTACTTCCCTTCTTATATGATAAGTATGAGCCGGATAGGAAGCGTGACCGGTAAGCTTGAAGATGTAATGCTCTCATTGACCCAATATTATGACAGAGAAAACCTCTTAAAAGAAAAGCTAAGAAATTCTATTTTTTATCCGTCCATGCTTTTTATCATGATGTCCTTAGTAATTGTTTTATTGGTAACTAAAATATTTCCGGTGTTTGAAGGTATGCTTATAGAGCTTGGGGCTTCTCCAAGTGATTCATCTTTTTTACTTTCCTTCTCAAACGGCATAATGGCAGGACGAATTGCTATGATATTAGTAATTATAATAATATTAGCTATCGCTTTGTTCTATGTTTTTAATAAAACTAAAATCGGAAAAAAACATATTAATATGTTTCTAAGTAATTTTCCATTAACAAAAACAATAATGAAAAAAATTACCGCATATAGGTTTTCATCGTCAATATCTCTTTTGCTTAACAGCGGTATGAATATTGATTCCTCAATTGATATGCTTTTGGATATTGTGGAAGAACCGGTGCTTAAGGAAAAAATTCAAATGTGCAAGGATTCAATGAAGTCAGGTGTCAGTTTCCTTGATTCAGTCAATAAGTTGTCTCTCTTCACCGGTATGCATATGCAGATGCTCAGTATGGGGCAGAAAACCGGTGAAATGGATGTTGTTATGAATAGGCTTACCAATATATATGAAAACGAAGCTGAGCAGGCAATCAACAATACAGTTTCGCTGATAGAGCCTGTGCTAGTCGGAATTCTATCTGTGCTGATAGGCGTTATACTGATTTCCGTTATGCTTCCGTTAATGAACATAATGTCTTCTATAGGATAACTGAAGGGAATGATGTTATGAAAAATGCTTCTAAATTTATTTCTGTTATTATCATTATAATGCTTATTGTTTATTTGTACATGGCAGTTGATAATGCAGAAAGGAAAAGCAATGAAGAAAGCTATAAAACTCTATCTGATGCGATAATGAGGAGTGCCGTTCAGTGCTATGCAATTGAAGGGTTTTATCCTCCTGACATAAACTATCTTGAAAACAACTACGGCTTATTGGTAGACCATAATAAATATTTTGTCAGCTACAATGTTTTTGCCTCCAACATAATTCCCGAAGTACAAGTATTTCTCAAACATACTCATTAAAATAGGAAGGAAAAAAAAATGGACAGACAAAATCAATATTCGTTTCAATTTGTATTTGTTATGCTTCTTTACCTTATTATAGTGGTATTATCTGTTATGATTATTTCTTTAGGGAAGAATATTTATGACAGCATTAATAAAGACAGAAACATAAATTATGAATTGCAGGTTTCTCTTTCATACATAGCAAATAAAATAAGGCAGTCAGATAAAAAAGAATCTGTTGAGATTAGGGAGTTAAATGGTGTAGATGCAATTGTAATAAATGAAATATTTGATGAAGAAAAATATCAAACATGGATATATTTTTATAATGGTGTAATTTATGAAATGTTTGCCGATATAGATAGTGACTTTGAATTATCTGACGGTATGAAGGTAGTTGAAGCGGACTTTTTTAAAGTAGAAAAAATCAAGGATAATCTGTATAAATTCACCGTAGTGAGCAAAAAAGAAAGTTCACAGCTGTATATATCCCTGTATTCAAAGGCGGTGATATAATGAATAAAGTATCCCTGAATTCAAAGGTTTCACTGTTGGAAATAGTTCTGTCTCTTCTTATATTTGCCACCGCAGGAATAATAATGTTGAATTGTTTTGGTGTTGCCAAATTTACTCAAATAAGAGCAAACGATAAGGCAATAGCAGGTGCTATCATTCAATCTGATTTTGAAATCATTAAATCATTGAGCAGTATTGAAGAGTTGCATGAATTCCTGAACTCTTATGAAATTAGAGAGCTTAAAAACACCTTTACTTACACCAAATATTACGATGAGAACTGGGAACAAGGCAATGGTAAGGAATATGCAGTTACCATAGTAATAGAACATGAAATTTTAAAGTCAGGTGAGCTCATAAATATAAATATTTTTGCTGATAAAGAAAAACCTTATCCTTTCACAAATAAAGGAGGACAACAAATTTATTCTATCGAAAGCAAAAAGTTTTTTCCATTCCTTGGAGGTGCCTATGAATAGAAGGACCAATGTTTCTGTAGGAATGGGCGGAACCCTTATAATCACTGTATTTGTAGTGCTGTGCTTAATGATTTTTTCTACATTGTCATTTGCAACTGCTTATTCGGATTTAAAACTGACTAATAAGGCTCATGAAATAACCGCAGATTATTACTATATACACGGCAAAGCTGAAGAGAAATTGGCAGCTATCAGCGATATATTGTATAGTATTGACATAAATGAAGAAAAGGAAAATATTTTAAGAAAGTTGTCGGGTATTGACGGTGTTGATGTAAATGAGGAAGATTTAACTCTTCATTATGTTGTATTGGGAAATAAGAATCAAAAGATAAGCGTAAAATTGAATTTACTATATACAGACAGACTTCATTATGAAATAGAAGCCTGGAATTTATCGAATATTGAGCTGCCTGTTTATGAAGATGATATTATCGATATATGGGAAGGAATTGAATAGTATGGACATTATGAATGTTTTCAAAATCGCCATTGAGAAGAAAGCTTCGGATATTTTTATTATTGCAGGAAGACCTCTAAGCTATAAAATTTTGGGTGACATTGTTACCTTTGATGAAGAAATACTATCTTCGAATGATACATTTGAGATAATAAATGACATTTTCAACATTGCTCATGAAAAGGATTTGGATATTTTAGAAGATGAAGGGGATGTAGATTTTTCCTTTTCACTGCCTAAGTTAGGGAGATTCAGGGTTAGTGCCTACAAACAGCGCAATTCTTATGCTGCAGTAATCAGGTTAGTGTTTTTTGAGCTTCCTGACCCAAAGAAACTAGGTATACCGGATGTTGTAATGAATTTATATAAAAAAAACAAGGGGCTGATTCTTGTTACCGGTCCTGCCGGCAGTGGAAAATCAACAACCTTAGCATGCTTGATTGATAAAATAAACCAAGAGAGAAATTGTCACATAATGACTTTTGAAGATCCCATAGAATTTATTCACAAACACAAAAAATCAATTGTAAGCCAGAGAGAAATCTACACAGATACAAAAAGTTATGTTTCTTCTCTTCGCTCTGCTTTAAGACAGGCTCCTGATGTAATGCTCATAGGGGAAATGAGGGATTTGGAAACTATCGAAATAGCACTTACGGCTGCAGAAACCGGACACTTGGTTTTATCTACGCTGCATACCACAGGTGCTGCAAATACCATTGATAGAATAATAGATGTTTTCCCTTCAAATCAACAACAGCAGGTAAGAGTTCAGCTTTCAATGCAGCTTAAAGCGGTTATATCACAACATCTCATTCCTTCATCGGTAACAGGAAGAGCTGCAGCCTTTGAGGTTATGCTTACAAATAATGCCGTATCCAATTTAATAAGAGAATCTAAAGTCTATCAGCTTAACAGCATAATTTATTCTTCGGAATATATAGGTATGAAAGCCATGGATGAAAGTATTTTGGAATTATATGAAAAGGGACTTATCACAAAGGAAAATGCATTAATATATGCAACTGAACCGGAATCGCTGATTAAACGACTTAAGTAATAGTCTTTAATTCACCGGATTTTTCTGAGCGTAAGGAGAATTCACACTAAAAAATGACCTGTGGATGGTCATTTTTTAGTGTGAAGAGGAGATTAATTCGAAATTAGGAAGGAAGTACCCGCCCCCTTGTAAAGTGCGGGATTGTCTTAATATTCAAATTGTTTTGTATAATATTTGCTGTCAATCAACTTATTAGTGTATTCCATAACTTTTGGGCTGTTTGACTGCTTGCCGGATGAAGCAATGGTACTGTCCATAAGCTTCCACTGATAGCCGTCAAAATATATTTCATTTAATTTCATCCAGCCTGTTTCTTCAGTATATACTTCATTCCATGCATGAAATACATTTAAATTTGATGAATAACCGGTTACCAGTTTGGCCGGTATGCCCTGAGAGCGAAGCATCGCTGCCATTACTGAAGCATAATCAAAACATATACCCTTGTTGGATTTAATTATTTCATCTATGGAAGGCAGATATCCGCTTTTTACAGTTTTCGTCTTTTCAGTGTCATACTTAATATTAGTTATTATATAATCATAAATTACATCGATTTTTTCAAAATCATCTGTCTTGCCTTCGGTCAGTTCGGCTGCCTTCTTTATTGTTTCAGATGAATCTGCAAAATTTACTAACTGATTTGGAACTAAAAAGGGTGCCTTTTCTTCTTTCAATTTAACGTTTATGGTTGCCGTTTGTTTGGTTGCATACCTATTTCCGCTTATATTTTCGAAAACTTTTATCTTATATTTTCCGTCCCCCATCTGAAGAGGATATGTATCATATTCACCCTTGTTGTTTAAATCATATGTATATTTGCCCTTATCTTTTTCAATTATAACTTTTAATCGTTTTGTTGTTTCTTTTAAATATTTTATCTTAACATAGCCATCTTCAGATGCAGAAGCATCAATTTCAGATGTGGTTCCCTTATATATGTTATCTGCTCCATAACAAAATGTAAATGAAGCAATAAATAACACTATCATTGCAATAAATGTAACCTTTTTCATTTGTTTCATGACTTTCCCCTTTTCTAATGCAACAAATTTATATGTTTGGGGACATTCCTCTTACCCTCAGAGACTATCCCTTAGATTAGAGGTGTGTCCCAATACCCTGTAATAAAAAAACTTTGCCGGAAACAGCAAAGCTTTAGTATCAATATAAATGTACTCAATCAGTACAGCAACTGGCTGTCATACCATTTTCATGGGTTAGACCCTATAGCTTTGCGCCATTTCCTTTAGGAAATTTTGCCTATTTAATTAAAAAAATCATATCATAAACTTTAATAGATGTCAACATAATTTGACAATATCTTCCTAAATATCTTGCTAAATCCTTTTAAAACCCGTATGCTGCTTGAAAGAATAAAAAAATACCGCAGAAAGATATAAATCCTTCTGCGGTATTTTTCTGGTGCGGATGAAGGGACTCGAACCCCCACGCTAATGCGCTAGATCCTAAGTCTAGTGCGTCTGCCAATTCCGCCACATCCGCATTATGCTGTCAGACAGCAAGATTGATTATACTACTGAGAAATTGCTTTGTCAAGGATATTTACAGATTTATTTTTAAATTTTATCAATTCATCAAAACTGTCTATTATATCAATATCGTTAAAACTCAAGGTTTGTCCCGTTAATTTGCATACATTATTGGTATATGCAACAGGCTTCTTGTATTCTCTGGCAAAATTCACCATATGCGATGTACTGCCTTTGAGCCCGCCTTCTACTACTATGACACCCTCTGAAACAGCTGCTATCAGTCTGTTTCTGTCTAAGTATGAATTTTTTTCAGCCTTTGCAAAAGGTGGTAACTCAGATATGATACACCCTTTATTAAGAATAATCATATTGTACAAGGGTCTGTTTTGTTTTAAAACATTTAGATGACCTGAAGGAATTATTGCCACAGTTCTTCCCTTTGCCTGAAGACATCCGAAGTGAGCTGCTTCATCACAGCCGGAAGCAAATCCGCTTACTATACAGCAATCATCTTCGGTTAATTTTTCGGCTAATATTGAACTTATTTCATATCCTTCCTGAGATGGAGTTCTTGTTCCTACTACTGCAATGTTATTTTCTTGATTCAAAAGCTCCGTGTTTCCATCTGCATATAGTACGATAGGCTTATCATCTATTAATCTTAATTTGTATGGATATATTTCATCATATAATCCAATAATTCTAATATTATTTTTTTTACAGCATTCAATTATAGTTGATGCTTCTTTTTCAATTTTTTCTTTATCGATTTTTAACCTTTTGAGCTTCATATGGCTTATCAGATTTAATACTTCAGAAAAGTTGTTAAGTTTAATATTTTTTAATTCTATGTATCCTATTATTTTGTTGATAGTTTTTCTTCCCAACCCCTTAATCAGATGCAGTCTGATCAAATCTTCATTGCTTATCATAGTTCTCCCCTGTTATTTTACCCCTGTTAGAAATTCCATATTGCATACATATTATAATATAAGGCACATATTATTATGCCGTATTTTAGCAATGCTAAAATGTATGTTCTTACATTTTAACACAAACATCGACAAAAAAGAACTCTTCTTTTATTCAGAAGAGTTAAGAAAACTTAATAAATTTATCTTATTAACATATATTTAAATGAACATGAGATTTTTCTCTATAGTCAGATTGATAATTTATGTTTATGATGAAAGTTAGGTGATATTATGAGTATACCTGAAGTATTTATCCCTGAAGCTGAACTTCCCCATGTTATTGTGCCTTTTCCTCTATATATAACCGTTCAT
>JAAYPY010000074.1 GCA_012519555.1 Tissierellia bacterium
AGCCAGGTGGAGTGCAAAGAAAGAGATGCAACATATTCTGTACCTCTAAAACTTAAGGTGCGATTGATAAACAAGGAGACGGGAGAGATTAAAGAGCAAGAAGCTTTTATGGGTGAATTCCCTCTGATGACGGAAAAAGGTACATTCATAATAAACGGTGCAGAACGTGTTATAGTAAGTCAGTTAGTTCGCTCACCCGGTGTTTATTACAACATGACAAGGGATAAGGTTGGTAAGGAATTATATGATGCAACGGTTATTCCCAACAGAGGAGCTTGGCTGGAATTTGAAACAGACTCTAATGATATAGTTTACGTAAGAGTTGACAGAACAAGAAAATTACCTGCCACGGTGCTTGTGAGAGCTATGGATATTTCTTCTAATTCAGAGCTTATTGATACATTAGGAGAAACTGAACAGCTTTTAAAAACCTTGGAAAAGGACAACACTACCAACTCCGAAGAAGCATTAATTGAAATTTATAAAAGATTGAGACCGGGAGAACCTCCTACATATGACAGTGCAAAGTCATTGATCAAATCTTTATTTTTTGACTTTAAGAGGTATGACCTTGCAAAAGTCGGCAGATACAAATTAAATAAAAAACTAAGTCTGGAAAACAGAATTATAGGAAGGCGTGCAGCTGAAGACATAATTAATAAGGAAACAGGCGAAGTATTAGTTGCTAAAGACAATATATTTGATGAAAACTCTATTTTTAAATTGGAAGCAGCAGGCATTTTTTCTGTTAATATTTTAAATTCCGATAATAAAATTACTAAGGTATTAAGCAACAAGTTTGTTGACCCAAGGGTATTTGAATTAGATAAATTAGATATAGATTTAGAAAAATTAGGCGTAAAGGAGAAAGTTTACTATCCGGTAATGAGAAAAATACTGGAAGAAAACAGCTCCAAAGAAGACATTGAAAAAGCAATAATTGAGTCATTAAAGCAAATTCCCGCTGCTGATAACAACATATTTGAAAAGGACCAAGAAGAAAAATATTCATTGTCTCCAAAGCATATTGTTAAGGACGATATGTATGCAGCAGTAAATTACCATTTAGGGTTATTTAAAGGAATAGGCAAGACTGATGACATTGACCATCTTGGAAACAGAAGACTGCGCTCCGTGGGAGAGCTCCTTCAAAACCAAGTGAGAGTAGGATTGTCAAGAATGGAAAGAGTAGTCAGAGAAAGGATGACTATTCAGGATGTGGATGTTGTAACTCCACAGGTTTTAATAAACATTAGACCCGTGTCGGCGGCTATCAAGGAGTTTTTCGGTTCCAGCCAGTTATCACAGTTTATGGACCAGACCAATCCATTAGCTGAACTTACTCACAAAAGAAGAATGTCGGCTCTTGGCCCCGGAGGATTATCAAGGGACAGAGCAAGCTTTGAAGTAAGGGACGTTCATCATTCTCATTACGGCAGAATGTGTCCCATAGAAACACCTGAAGGTCCCAATATAGGACTGATAACATCTCTTGCTACATATGCAAGGATTAATGATTACGGGTTTTTGGAGTCTCCTTACCGAAGAGTTGATAAGAAAACAGGTAAAGTTACTAATATAATAGATTATCTTACTGCAGATGTAGAAGATACAAAAATAATTGCCCAGTCCAACGAGCCTTTGAATGAGGACGGTACATTCGAGCACAGCCGTGTTGTTGTAAGGGGAATCGACGGTATCAATGAAATTGTTTCAAAAGACATGGTTGATTATATGGAAGTTTCCCCAAAACAGGTAATTTCCATCGGTACGGGCATGATACCGTTTTTGGAAAATGACGATGCTAACCGTGCTCTGATGGGTGCCAACATGCAAAGACAGGCAGTACCCTTATTGGTTACTGAAACGCCAATAATAGGAACAGGTTTAGAGCATAAGGCCGCTATGGATTCCGGAGCTGTTATTATTGCTGAGCATGACGGGAAAGTTGTTTCTGTCACTGCCTCGGAAATTTTGATAAGAAGAAATGAAAACGGAATGATTGACAAGTATTCCCTTTTAAAGTTTAAGCGTTCAAACAGCGGTACTTGTGTAAATCAAAAACCTATAGTATATAAAGGCGATGAAATAAAAAGAGGTCAGATTATTGCTGACGGACCTTCTACTCATGATGGAGATATGGCTATCGGGAAGAATCTTTTAATAGGTTTTATGACCTGGGAAGGATATAACTACGAAGATGCCATGCTCTTAAATGAAAGGCTTGTTATGGATGATGTTTTAACATCTGTCCATATTGAAGAGTATGAATCTGAAGCAAGGGATACAAAGCTTGGTCCTGAGGAAATAACAAGGGATATTCCGAATGTAGGAGATGATTCTCTTAAGGATTTGGATGAAAGAGGAATTATAAGAATCGGTGCTGAGGTTAAATCCGGTGATATTCTTGTAGGCAAGGTTACTCCTAAGGGTGAAACGGAACTTACCGCTGAAGAAAGACTCTTAAGAGCAATATTCGGTGAAAAGGCAAGGGAAGTAAGGGATACCTCATTAAAGGTTCCTCACGGAGAAAGCGGAATTGTTGTTGATGTTAAAGTATTTACAAGGGAAAACGGTGATGAATTAAGCCCGGGAGTCAGCAAACTTGTAAGAGTGTATATAGCTACAAAACGTAAAATAAATGTGGGCGACAAAATGTGTGGTCGTCACGGAAACAAGGGTGTTATTTCAATGATAATGCCTGAAGAAGATATGCCATTTTTGCCGGATGGGACTCCTCTTGAGGTTGTGTTAAATCCTCTTGGTGTTCCTTCTCGAATGAATATCGGTCAAGTTTTGGAAGTTCACCTTGGATTAGCTGCAAAGAAATTAGGTTGGGAAGTTGCAACAGCGGTATTTGACGGTGCAGTAGAAGATGACATATGGGATGCTCTTGAAATGGCAGGCTACCCCAGAAGCGGAAAAATTGAGCTGAGAGACGGACGTTCAGGCGAATACTTCCAAGGTCCGGTAACAGTAGGATATATGTATATGCTTAAGCTACACCATCTTGTTGATGATAAAATACATGCACGCTCCACGGGACCCTATTCACTGGTTACTCAGCAGCCTTTAGGGGGTAAAGCTCAGTTTGGCGGTCAAAGATTCGGAGAAATGGAAGTTTGGGCTTTGGAAGCATATGGTGCAGCTCATACATTACAGGAAATATTAACGGTAAAATCCGATGATGTTAACGGCAGGGTTAAAACATATGAAGCAATCGTAAAGGGTGAAAACATACCAGAACCGGGAATCCCTGAATCTTTCAAGGTTCTTGTAAAAGAATTGCAGAGCTTGGCTTTGGATGTCAAAATAATTACCAGTGAAGATGAAGTTGATATAATCGAAACGATTGATAATGATGATGATATGAATGTTGATGCTGAAGGTATAAGCGATATGACTTTAGTTGAAGACGATATGGAAGGTATGCTGATAGATACCGATGATACAGAAGAAATCGATGATATGGATGATATTGATTCCGAAGTGTTAGGTGATTTAGATATTGAAGACGATTATGACAACGACGAAGAGTATTAATGTATGCTAAGGAAGGGGGACACACCTCTTTTTAGAGGGATAGTCTTTGATGGTCAGAGGAATGTCCCCAAAATAATTACAAGAACCAATTGAAAATTAAATAAATAGAAGGGAGCGAACTCCTTGGTAGATTACAATAATTTCGAATCAATAAGAATTGGGTTGGCTTCTCCGGATAAAATCAGACAATGGTCAAGAGGAGAAGTTAAGAAACCTGAAACAATAAATTATAGAACACTAAAACCTGAAAAAGACGGACTTTTCTGTGAAAAGATATTCGGTCCTACAAAGGATTGGGAATGTCATTGCGGAAAATATAAAAGGGTAAGATACAAGGGCGTAGTTTGTGACCGTTGCGGAGTTGAGGTTACAAAAGCAAAAGTTAGAAGGGAACGAATGGGGCATATAGAACTTGCTGCTCCTGTTTCCCATATATGGTATTTCAAGGGGATACCTTCAAGGATGGGCCTTATTCTTGATATGTCTCCAAGGGCACTTGAAAAAGTACTTTACTTTGCTCAATATGTTGTTACGGAAGCGGGGGATACATCCTTGTCCGAAAAACAATTATTGACTGAAATGGAATACAGAGAATACAAGGAACATTATAGGAATGCATTTAAAGCTGAAATGGGAGCTGAAGCAATAAAAAAACTTCTTCAAAAAATAGACCTTGAAAGCGAAGCTGCCGAATTAAAAGCCCAGTTAAGAGATAGCAAGGGGCAGAAAAAAATACGTATTACCCGTAGACTTGAAGTAATTGAAGCATTCAGAGTTTCAGGAAACCGGCCTGAATGGATGATTTTAGATGTTATACCTGTAATACCTCCTGAACTCAGACCAATGGTACAATTAGACGGAGGTCGTTTTGCAACTTCAGATTTAAATGACTTGTACAGAAGAGTAATAAACAGGAACAATCGTTTAAAAAGACTCCTTGATTTAGGAGCTCCTGATATAATTGTAAGAAATGAAAAAAGAATGCTTCAAGAAGCTGTTGATGCCTTAATAGATAACGGAAGACGCGGCAGACCTGTAACAGGTCCGGGAAACAGACCTTTAAAATCATTGTCGGATATGCTTAAGGGAAAACAAGGACGCTTCAGACAAAACCTTCTTGGCAAGCGTGTTGATTATTCTGGTCGTTCCGTTATAGTTGTTGGACCTGAGCTTAAGTTCAATCAGTGCGGACTTCCAAAGAAAATGGCACTTGAGTTATTTAAGCCTTTTGTTATGAAAAAGTTAGTTGAAACCGGAGCTGCTCACAATATCAAAAGTGCAAAGAAAAAGGTTGAAAAGGTTGATACTGCAGTATGGGACGTATTAGATGAAATTATCAAGGACCACACTGTAATGCTAAACCGTGCTCCAACTCTTCACAGACTTGGAATTCAGTCTTTCGAGCCTGTACTCGTTGAAGGAAAGGCTATTAAGCTTCATCCATTGGTATGTACCGCATACAATGCGGACTTTGACGGAGACCAGATGGCTGTTCACGTTCCTTTGTCAGTGGAAGCACAGGCAGAATCCAGATTTTTAATGATGTCCGTAAACAATATACTTGCTCCAAAGGATGGAAGACCTATCACAACTCCTACTCAAGACATGGTCCTTGGATCTTATTACATGACTTTGGAGATAGAAGATTCCAAAGGTCAGGGAATGATTTTCAAGGATTACGATGAATTGAAAATGGCTTATTTCAATAAGTATGTTGATTTGCATGCAAGGGTTAAGGTCAGAAAAACTGTTGACGGTGAAAGTAAATTTGTTGAATCTACGGTGGGAAGATTTATATTTAATGAAGATATTCCTCAGGATTTAGGATTTGTAGATAGAGAGAAAGACAAATTCAAACTTGAAGTAGATTATACAGTTAAAAAGAAAGCCTTGGAAGAAATAATTTACCGCTGCTTCAGAAAACACGGCAACTCCAAAACAGCTGAAGTTTTGGACGGAATTAAACAAAAAGGCTTCAGATATTCTACTTTAGGTGCTATCACTATTTCAGTAAGCGATATAACGGTTCCCGAAGAAAAGAAAATCCTGATTGAGCAAGCTGAAAAACAGGTTTTGGAATACGAAAAGAAGTACAGAAGAGGCTTGATGACAGATGAAGAAAGATATGAAAATGTAATAAAAATTTGGAATCAGACTACAGAGGATGTTACAAATGCATTGATGGATAATCTGAGCCCATTGAACCCCATCTATATTATGTCTGTATCGGGAGCTCGTGGAGGACGTAACCAGATTAAGCAGCTTGCAGGTATGCGTGGTCTTATGGCCAGTGCCATAGGTAAAACAGTTGAGGTTCCTGTTAAATCGAATTTCCGTGAAGGTCTTTCAGTTCTGGAATTCTTCCTGTCAGCTACCGGAGCTCGTAAAGGTTTAACGGATACTGCTCTTAGAACAGCTGACTCGGGATACTTGACAAGAAGATTAGTTGACGTAAGTCAGGATGTCATAGTAAGAGAAGCAGACTGCGGAACTAACGATGGCATAGAAGTTGAAGATTTTATTGACGGTAAAGAAGAAATTGAAAAATTAAGCGAAAGATGCGCCGATAGATTTGC
>JAAYPY010000007.1 GCA_012519555.1 Tissierellia bacterium
TGCCGACATTAAAAATTTTCCTCCTCAAAATTTTTATATTTATCCCCTCTATTTAAATGTGCTTTTAAAGCACTCCTATAATATTATGATTCATAATACGCACTATGTTGAAAAAATATTCCAAAAAATAAAAATAAATAAAAAAAAGGCACTGCATCAATAAAATGCAAGGCCTTTTTTACAAGCTTTTTTTAAAATCTTGGGTTGTTGCATGTAGGGCAGCCGTTACCGTTGTATGTCCTGTTGTGGATAATTGATTTCCAAGGCGGATGCTCCTTGTCTACAGGACAGTTCCACCAAACCGACTTCCCTGACATGGGCCGTACATCCTTCGGTGTTAAATTCCCATTAAGTTCGTAATTCCACTGTTTTGCTATTTCAGGATAGTTGTATTCAAGACTTTTTTCGTAAGGTATTTCTTTCTTAACCGGGAAGCAAACAGGGCATTTGTAACCCTTTACCCTTTTCTGTACTGATTCCTTATACTTCTTGCTGCAGTTCTTGCATATCCACCAAACTTTTTCATTTGATGATGCGGTTAAATCAAACAAATTGATTTTTTTGTTTTTCACAGGATCAAATTCATCAATAAGTTCCGGGGTGGTATTAATAAGTTTACGGCTCTCCAATGTGCATACCGGGCATTTACTGCCTTTTGATGTTCGGTTTATTACCCTTGTCTGCCACGAATGGCCGTTGGCACACTTAAACCAGTAGGTTTTACCGGATTTACTGAATACTTCCTCCGGCTTTACTCCATCGTTTTTCTCATAATCCCATTCTTTTGCAACCTCGGGAAAGAGTATTACAAGATTGTTCTTTTTAAGAAAAGTATCCTTCTCTTCCCTTTTCCTGTACTTACCCGATATTTCCTCAGGAATGAGATTTTTGTCTTTTCTTAAATAATTAGTCGTTCTGTACCTTACAACTGCCTGAAATTCTTTTCCTTCTTCAGTTTTCCACCACACTTTAATCTGTGAGTGAGGCGTAACATCATATGGTGTTAAATCACCATTAAGTTCCGTATGCCATTCCTTTGCAAGCTCCGGATATCTGTCAGCAAGAGATTTCTTTTTTTCTCTTATAAGCTCCTTTTTCATAAAAACACTCCTATCGTAGAATTTATGATACCCATTATTCAATAATAATATTCTACTACATCCTATTTTATTCTTTTATCAAATATTGTCAAATGGAACATTAATAAAAAAGGCTTTTTTTTAAAAAGCCCTTTTCATGATTTCTTTCTGTACTTCATGTTGCCCATTGAAAGAATGCTGGAGGAAAGATCATTATGATTATTTTTATGCGGAAAGCCGCCGGAGGAAATATTATCATCCGGGTTCTTCTTTGCGGATTCCAGCTTAACCAAGGTGTCTGCACTTGTGTTTTTTTTATCTTCAGGAAGGTAATGCCTTATTATCTCCTTGACTTTATAGGAAACCAAACCCTTGTCAATGTTTTTTATATATTTGTAAACATCTTCGTCATACTTTCCTATGCTTAAATTCTTCCGGACAGGTTTTAAATCTTTTTTCTGCTTGTATTCTGGAAAACTGAATACGGAATTGTTTTGGATGTAAGCCCTTACAGCATCTTTTATAAGCATGGAAAATCTGCCGGGAGGAATAGAATTCACAAGCGGCCATAAATCCTTGTCCTTGTTTCCGAAGAATATGGTATAGGTTACAGGCTTTTCCAAAGAATTATTATCCATCTTGCATCAATCCTATAAGGTTTCAATTTCTGTTGCTGCCGCCTCGTTTATTATTTCTTCCTTTGGCTCGGTAAAATTTATTTCAGCCCTGTATTTCATAATGACATAATTGAAGAATCCCACGCAGTTCGCAAAAACACAGTTGAAATTTTCATAATCTTTCTTACTGTCATGTTTTTCAGCTATTCTTATTTCAAGATTCGGGAGTCCCACTATAAAGTACGGATAATACAGTTTGCTGGTTCCGCCCGTCATTATCATAAGATCTATTTCGTTGAAATTATCATAGAAGGTTGAAAGTTCTTTTATGTTTTCTTTGGCAAACTGGTCAATAAGCTCATTTAATACAGGATCAATCTGCCAAGAACCACCCCTGCCGTAGCTTATGTATCTCTTTTCTTTCGGCTGCATTAAGTAATTGTTTATTTGATGAAGGCCCAGATCCCTGTTTGTGGCAGCCTTGCATTTGTCGAGAAGTTTTTCGTAAATTGCTTTCATGGCTCTGTTTTCCCATGTGATGCAATCCCCTACCATTCCTCCTTGAAGAATAAAGGTATCGCTGGTCAAGAAACCACTGTCGCATACACAACATTTCGCTCGTTGCAACAGATACTCATCAATTACTTCCCCTTTTCGGTTTACAGCAATGCTTAAAAGAGTTCCGAAAGGCTGGCTTAAAACATCTATATTCTCTTCCCTGATTATAAATGAAACAGGTATCCATTCTTCGTTTTTGCCTATCTGAAGTTCAAATTCGTGGTAACCCGAAAGCTGGTCAATTAAAGTTGAAGCATATAAATCGTATTCTTCAGGGAGTCCTACTGCTATCTTTATTTCGGCATCTCTCTTGAATTTTCCCGGTTTCTGCATAAGGGAAAGTGCTATTCCCACCCTGTTTAGTACTATATTTTCATCAGAGCCTACCCTTTTCTCGGTGAAAAGCTTGTATTCATCGGCAATCTTTTCATGTTTTGTTTCACTTATTACATCACCTACCAACCAAGTCTTTCCGGTTTTGTCCTTATCTCTGTATGCTATGAAAGTATCTTTCTTAAAAAGGACTTTCTTTATGTCCTCTGCTTCTATAGGATATACCAGCGATGGGAATTTGTGACGGCCGTAAACGCTGTAAACCTTGACAGAGCTAAAACCTACGTCAACACCAACTAAGAATACGGTACTCAGATCTATAAAAGGAATGTCAAGCTTATGAAAATTGTATTCTGTCGTTACTGCCATATCGGATACGTTAATGCTTAAATCATCAAAATTCTTGATGTTATCTTGTACTCTCATTTTAATCCTCCAAATAATCAGAATATAATTGATTTTATCAATTAAATAAAACGTTGTCAATAGAAAAAAAAGGACAAACATCATAAAGTTTGTGATAAAAATCATAAATTTATGACAAATAGCACAAATAATATGAAGAATATCATAAATGTTATGAAAAATAACACATATGTTATGCTAATTAACACATTAATTATGATAAATATCATAAGTTATATGCTAAACAGCACAAATAATGTGAAGTTTCTATTGCTGCTCCATGTTAATGTAGGATTTTACATTAAGGCTTCCTAAAGGATCTGAAGAAATTCTGCTTTCTGCTTTGTTGGATCCAAAAGTTTTGAAAATAAATCTTTTAACCGGCAGCAAATGCTTTTTAACTTCTTATAAAAATCGAAAATATAACGTAATATTGTTTTCTTTTCGGAAATAAAACGTAAATATATCGTAATTTTGTTTTCTTTTTGGCTTAAATCCGCAAATATACAGTAATTTCGCTTTCGTTATTCTTTTATATGGATAATGTTAAATCCTACATTAAAGAAATCAGGCAGTCTACGTATAAAATAAGCAAGGATCTGCGTATATTTTCATATAACTTATGCCAAAAACTTTTTAACCGCTTAAAAATATTCAAATATAAGCGAAAATTTACCGAAATTACGTTTTCGTTTCTTTATTTCCCGAATAATCTACCGAATAAACCCTTTTCCCTTTTGTTTTCTTGTAATTCCTCCATAATTTTCTCCATATTTCTCTCTAATGCCTTATAATCAGACCTTGTTTTTTCGCTTAAACTATTTATTTCTATTTTGATTCCTTCTACATCTTCTTTGGAAGGAAGCTTATCTGCTGCATTTTTCAACGTTTCACTAAATACTGAAGAAAATGAATTTTCGATTTCTCTTTTTATAACATCTTTTATGGTCCCGTCAACTCTTGATGTCATTATTTCAATTAACTCTCTAAATTTTGTCTGCTGGTCAAATATCGGGGCTGCAAGCTTTCCCTCAGGGGAGGAGAGGAACTCGTGCACCTGTTTTACGCTTAATCCGTCGTTTTTTATAAGCCTTAATATGTATTTCAGCTCATTTACGTTTCTTTTCGAATAAAACCGGTGTTTGCCGGGTTCGTGTTCAAGACTTAAATATTTTTCGAACTCCCGGCAGTAGTATCTGGTCATTGCAGGAGTTTCTCCTATTATGCGGGCAACTTCGCCGGTCTTGAAAGTAACTGCTTTGCCTGTGATATAAGGTTCGCTTTCTTCTGTATTTTCTTCCTCATCTATGATGTCTTCCATATCTTCCATGCTCGTTTCCTCCTTATATTAATATCACTTTCGCTTTGTTTTCGTTTATTTTATCATAACTTTTTTTAAAAATCGATGATTTTTCAAAAAATATGTGGAATATTAAAAAATTAGTCTACGTATTATGAAATATAAGTAAAAAAAACATGTCAATAGAGAGGGTAATTATGTTGAAACTTAGAAAAGGAAAAGACTTAGTATTAGCAAGAATTGTATCTTTTGAATTATCAAAAGAAATTCCGGAAGTGGAAAGCTGGTTTTATCTTTCAAAAAACGATAACTACAATCTTTACAGCATCTTTGCGGTGAAGGATCGGAATATATTGATAGGAGGTATCAACTGTGAAGTAATAAGAAACAAAGTTATTGTTGACGAAATTTGGGTCAGAAAGGAATACCGGGGAATGTGGATAGCTAAGGATATGCTTAGTCTTCTGAAGGCTGAGTGTGATAAGAAAGAAAGAGATTTATATTATTACAGTCATTTAGAACCGTATAAGGACCTGTTTATCAATAACGGTCTTAACTGTTCTGCATATAATAGAAAAAGAAGAAAAGAGGAATCGAGTTGGGAGTAAATAAAAAAGTTACACTTATTTTAATGGTTACATGTTTTATTCTCGGAATAGTATTAGATTCATTCTTGGGCCCTGTGGTTAAGGTAAATCATCTGTCAAAGTTTGAGACTATCGTACAGGAAATAAGTAAAAACAAAACGATGGAAGAAAATACCGAAACGGTCAAGAAATTATTGAATGAAATGTACATAAGGGCAAATGACTATGATTTTATGGCATCGGCATTTTATAACGAGCTTGTGTATATAGAAAATGTCTTTGAAAGCACGGATTATGAAAAATATGCCGAGTCAAATGCTTTAAAAGGCTTTATGAAAGATTTGAAGAAGAACGGCTTAATTCTTAAGTATGATTTACTGGCAGGATATATAGTAACACCAGACTTAAATGATATTGCAGATAAATACTGCAATATCATTGATGACGACACAAGGGAATACATAGAATTCAGGGCGTATGAACTTAGCAATCATCTCTACAGCCTTGAACTGGAAACCATAGATATTGACGAAGTGGTAAAAAGAATTGACATTCTTGCAGAAAGAGTAAAAAAACAGACAGAATTTACCGAAACATATAAAGAGCTTCTTGATTATTACTATGATATTCTAAAGGGTGATACCCACAATTATTTTATCAATTATGACAATGTTGAACTTACGGATTATGCAAGAGAAAAATTTAAAACATATTCCGAAAGAGAAGACAGGGTAGGGGAGACAGTAAGAGACATTCTTGAGAACGGGTTTGCCGACTGGTATTATGAATAGTTTTTAAAGAAGGTGGAATGTTTGGAAGAAAACAAAGAAACAAAAGTTGATGTAAAGTTAAATATTAAATCGGGGCTTGAATCATACCCCCTTAATACCATATTGTCCAAACATGTAATGATTGTTAATTCTATATACCAGAATGCCCAGTCGGGCTATTCCATTTATTTAGTAAAAGACGAAAACGGTAAAATGTTTAAGGTTAACGGTACTTTCCCTGCACCCCTTATTTTGTACGGTGAATATGACATAAGCGGTTATGTAAACATATATAAAGGGGAAAAGCAGCTTTCGTGTAAATCATATAAATTAAAGCCTCCCGTAAAAATGGAAAGCGTCAAGCAGTATCTTTCCACCTTTGACAATATGTATATATTTGCCGATGCAATTTACGAAGTATTTAAAGAAAAAACCATTCAGGTTTTAAAAAATTCCCCTGAAAAAGTAGTACAGGCAATTCCCTCCATTGATTATCAGTTTGCCCTTAACTGGCAGAAGAAAATAAAAAGAGACGAAGAAATAGAATCTTCAATTCTTGTGCTGACTTCTCTGGGCTTAAACATGAGGGATGCAAATTTTATCCTTCAGGGTTTTGGTTCAGGGGTTATCTACAAGTTAAGGGAAGACCCGTATTTCTTGGTCGGAAATGTTCCGGCAATGACTTTTAAGAAAGTAGATAATATAGCTATTAAAAACGGATACAAGCTTGACAGTCTCGGAAGGGGACAGCAGGCTCTGGTTTATCTTCTTGAAAATGCAGCAAATGAAGGCGACTGCTTTGTAAAGAAAGATAAACTTTTCTCGGAATGCAAAAAACTTTTGTCCTATCATTTAAGCTATTCCGAATGCAAGAAAATATTAAGAGCTCCCAATAATGTTGCTTTATACAATAAGAACTTAAATCTTGACAGGCAGGATATTGAAAAGAGTGTTAAAAATTATGAGAAAGAATACAAGAAAACAGGGAAGAAGGATTTTAAATATCTTGCCTTTGAGCCGTCGGATGAGCTTATTGAAAGCTCCTTTGAAATTTTGGTTCGTTCAAATAAGTCTTTTGAAAAAGACGGTAAATGTTTTTTAACTTCTATTTATGCTGCTGAAGAATTCATAGCTAAAAAGGTTTCAAAAATTGCCAAAAATACAATTGATTTTCCTGTTGTTAACCTTGATATTATTTCAAAATATCTCAAAGAAAACAAAATTGTGCTTGAAAAAGAGCAGTTAAAGGCAGTTGAAGATATTACAGAAAAAATGGGAGGGTTTTATATTCTAAACGGTGGTCCCGGTTCAGGTAAAACTTTTGTAATCAAGGTTATAATAGATATTCTTAATTTAAAATACAAAGAAAACGGACTTAAATTTTCAGCAAGGCTTCTGGCACCTACAGGTAAGGCATCAAAAGTTTTAAGGGAATATACGGGCATTGATGCTTATACAATTCACAGGGGCCTTGAGTGCAGGGGAGACGGAACTTTTAATAAAAATAAAGATAATCCTTTTAAGGAAGACCTGATAGTTGTGGATGAAAGCTCCATGCTTGAAGTCATCATCACAAGAAGCCTTATGGAAGCCATTAAAATAAAGACCAAAGTTGTATTTGTAGGAGATGTTGACCAGCTGCCGCCCATAGGCCCCGGGTGTATATTAAAGGACCTTATAAAAAGCGGATGCGTGAATATAAACACTTTGACAATTCCAAAGAGGCAACTTGAAAAATCAACTATCATATCCAATGCAAAAAATATTATTTCTAAAGAAATGATAAAGAGCGATGATAAAAGAAATGACTTCTTTGTTTTAAATAAAAAAGACGAAGACGAATGCAGGGATGCTGTTATAAAAGGAATTCGTCAGCTTATGGAGAAAAGAAATTATACCTTAAACAATATACAAATCCTGACCCCCTTAAAGAATGGGACATTAGGTTCAACTGCCCTCAATTATTACATACAGCAGGCATTTAATCCAAGGAAGGAAGGGGATGAGGAAATATTTAAGCAGAAAATAGTGGTAAGGGACGAAAAATCCTTTAAAAATGTAGAAAGAAATGTCTTTTTCAGAGTCGGGGACAAAATTATCCACAACCAGAACAATTATCAGAAAGACTGGTATGTTGAAGATCCAATGCTTGGATACAGGAAGGAATTCGGGCTTAAGGGAATCACCAACGGCGAATGCGGGGTAATAGTCAAAATAGAAAAAATAAGCGAGTTTGGCATAAAGAGAGAAAGAATTACGGTTAAATACGACAACGGATATGTTTTCTATGATGATGATTTCTTTGAAATAGACCATGCTTTTGCCCTAACTATTCATAAGAGTCAGGGCAGCCAGTGGCCGGCTGTTATTGTTCCAGTTATTATTCCTAAAAATATGAATAAAAACTTTTTTACAAACAATCTTATTTACACGGCTTGTACAAGATGTGAAAAAATTGCTATTGTTGCGGGAAATCCAGACGACATGCTGTATGCCATAAGAAATAAGACTGAAAACGACAGGGATACAAGTCTATCTGAACTACTTGTTACCGCATTTAATGAAGAGTTTTAAAATTATATGGAATAATATTTTATATTAGTGCGTAATATATTATATGGGATGAACACAACTCCTAAAAATTCTAACGAAAGGAAATAATAGCTATGAAAGTCACTGATGTAAAAATTTTTAAGAGAGAAGATGGGGAAGCATTTTTAGGTTCGGCATCCGTAGTATTGGATGATGATTTTGTTATATACGGTATTCGTGTATACGACAAGGGCGGCAAGAGATACATACTTTTCCCGTCGAGGAAGGTAAAAGACAAATGGGTTAACATATGTCATCCGATAAACAAGGAATGCAGGGAAAAAATCGAAGAAGCTATTTTTAAGGCTTTCGACGAGGAATAAAAATTGCCGACAAAAACAAACTCCGACAAAATGCCGGAGTTTTTTTAAAAAAAGGAGGTTTTTAAAATTGAAACCATTGGAAAAATTAAGCGGATATCATGAATACCTGATGACGCTATTACTGTCATTCCAGCTTTTTCTGACATTAGCTGCGGTGTTCTTTGATTTAAATAATTTTACATTAAACCTTATTGTATTTGTACTCAGTTTTTTGTTTTTCTTTCTGACAAAAGATTCTTCGAAAGATAAGAGTAAGGTTATTGTTATACTTAAATTTTCATGTTCTTTGTTTATATTTTCTCTGCTTAATATGCCTTTGCACTTATTAAGAAATTACGTTGATAAGGTTCCCGTTGCTCTGCCTTTTATGATGAATACAACTGCTTTTTTCGTATCGTTTTTTCTGTTTAGAAGCAATTCTGTCAAGGAATTATTCAATATTATAGCAGATACAAATGTAGGTATTCTTAAGGGCAGCAGCAAGAAAAACAAGGGAGATATTGTTATATGTAAGAATTTAAAAACGCATAAACCTGTTGTTATTCCCAAAAAAGACAGGTATTTACATCTTTTGATCTTAGGTCCTACCGGTTCCGGTAAAACTTCACAGATAATTCTTCCTATGCTTAATCAGGATATGAAAAACCCGGACATGGGAATTACTGTTATAGAACCTAAATCGGATTTGGCGGAGAAAGTATATGCTCTGGCTAAAATCAACGGAAGGGACTGCGTATATTTCAACCCGACTCATCCCGACTGCCCGTATTTTAATCCCTTATACGGAGATGAGGTCGAAGTAATTGAAAATATGGCGACTACATTTAATATGCTTAATGCCGATTCACAGCAGTACTTTAAGGATATGAACGAGCAGCTTGTAAGAAACTCACTGAAGGTTTTGAAGAGACTTTACGGAAACAAGGCAACCCTTATACATCTCTCAAGGCTTATTCAGAACTCCGGGGGACAGGGAAGACAGATGGTGCTTGACTTTACGAGAGTTCCGACACCCAGCGAAGAAATTGCAAAGGAAAATCAGGACCTTGCAAGCTGGTTTTTAAACGACTATTTCATGGAGAGAAGCAAGACCTATGAAAATACTTCAGGAATAAGGTCTCAGATTACAAAGATAACATCAAACAACTATTTAAGAAGGATTTTAAATCCTCCAAGCGGAGAAAATGACGTTGATTTCGACAAGCATCTTGCCGAAGGTGGGGTAATAGCCATAACGACTGCTCAGGGAGATTTAAGAGACTTGGGTAAGTTCCTTGGTTACTTTATAATACTTCAGTTCCAGTCCGCCGTATTCAGAAGGGGAGGGAATGAAAACACAAGAAGAGACCATGTCCTTTATATAGACGAGTTCCAGTCCTATTCAAACCCGGGCTTTTCGGATATGCTTACTCAGGGAAGATCTTATCGTGTGGCATGTCACCTTGCAACTCAGAACAGGTCCCTTATGGGAATGGGTTCGGGGAAGGATGGCAGGAGCTTTATAGATTTGGTTTCAACAAACGCAAGAAATATTGTCTTATTCCCCGGCGGCAATGCTGCAGATGCTGAATTTTACTCTAAGCAGTTCGGCGAAGTCAAAAGGATTAAAAAGGAAAGAGGCGTTTCAAAGAAAATATTCAATCCTCTGTACGGATTCGAAAATATAGGTTATCCGTCGGAAACAATAAGAAAATCAGAAAAGCAGGAAGCAAGGTTTTCCCCTACGGATATTATGTACAGACCTTTTGGGGAAATAACATATTGTATTGTTCAGAATAATGAGGTTCAATATCCGGATGTAGGCAAAATAGAATTCCTTCCTATCGAAATTTCAAGAAGCGTAGATGAAATAGTAGAAGATTACAACAGAAGTCAAATGAAGGCAGGTAACAATTCTGAAAAGAAAGAAGCATTGGCTTCTTCAGAGACCGAAGATATTGAAATTAGCTTTGACGATATAATTGAACCTGCTTTGGAAGATTATATAGATACCCCAAAAGTTTCTCCCGAATCCCCCCATAATTCCGAATCCGATGACAGTATATATTATCCGGACGACGGTTTTGACGTAATAGACGATTACAATCGCAGGGAAGAGGTAAGAGATGATGATAAGAAAGAAGAGGATGATTCCGGAGCAAAAATGGATGACGATATGAGATTGTTTGAAGAAGATGAAGAAGATAGAGATGATGATGACGATGACAGTATTATTCCTATCTTTGGGGATGAAGAAGATTCACTTATATAAATTATTTTGACAGATTTTGAAAGTGTGCTACCATCAAATAAAGGGGTTGATTATTAAATGGATAATAACAAGATAATAAAAATAGGTATAATATCGGTGATTGCCATTATTACATTGGCAGTGCTTGTCGGTGTACTGATATTCATAGGTAAGGATAAGGAAGTAGATATCTCTCCGGTTCAGGAAATACCGGATAATATTCCTGACAATGAAGATGAATTTGTATCGACGGATGAAAACCCTTATGATACATCAATTGAAGATGAAAGAGAAGCTAATAAAGAAATTGTGACAAGTGAAGACTTAAAAAAATTCAAAGAGGGAATAGTCCCTCTTATAGCGGAAGCTAAGTGGAAAGAGGCACTTGATTATGTCAATGAATATATGGAAAGCCACACTTACAAAAGCGAAGAAGGAAAAATTGTTCAGGCTTACCAAAATGATTTGACTGTTATGGTTCAGATGAGTGTTGTTCCGGAGGATATGTTTGATGAGGTTTTTACATCTTTTGAAGCTCCCGAAACTTTCTTGGCCTGTATGATTTATTATCCTCCAAAGGCTAAAATAGCCGCCTTTTTAAGTCTTGAAGGGCTGGTGCCTACTACGGAGCTTAATGATGTCGTAATTTACGAGCTAAAAGAAGTTCAGGACGATGATTTATTAAAGGATATCAACCTGAATTTCAACGACCAATATAAAAGGGTTTTATCACAGGAATTTGATGTTGAAGGTTTGAGGTATATTGCTTATATGGCTGAAACAAATGACGGGAAGTACCATATGTACAAGATAGAGGCAATATCCGAAGGAAGTTATTATATGACAGTTAACGAATGGGTAAGACATTTTAAAGGCTGGCAGTAACAAAAAATAAATAAAAAGAAGGAGTCTAAATGGTTAGTGTTTCTCAGGCAGCAAAAATATTGTATTATTCTACATTGTTTATATTCGTGTTTTCTTTCGTTGTGTTTGAAAGCACCGGTTATGCTTTAATATCAGCATTTGTTTTTCTGGTGATCGGCCTTTTTATTGCCGAGTTTAATCTGGAGAAACAACAGAAGGAAAAATTTAAAAAGATGGTTTTTGATTCCTATATTCCTATAGCCGAAAAATTAAAGACAAACACAAATGACAGAGCGATTACGGAGATAGAATTTACCAAAAATGGGGTAGATTTCAGAATATTCTTGGTTAACGGTGAAGAAACCGAAGTCAGGAATGCACTGGAGCTTGTAATCAATACTCTTAAAGATAAGGATCAGATTGACCTGTATTCAAGTATTCAGGCTACTGCTATAAACAGCGAAAAGGATCTTCCCGGTGCAAGGAAGATTTTAAAAAACAGGTCCAAGTTAAGCAGCAGAACAAGCTAAGAGGCGGAATTTCCCCGCCTCTATTTTATTTTGACAGATTTTAAAACTGTGGTAAGATAAGAACAAACGGATGCCTATATCCTGTGGAATATTTTTAAAATTGATTGCGTATTATATAATAGTGATTGATCAATCCGCAGGAGAGAGGCAGTCTAATGTGAGCGTGTTGATAGGCTGTCTCTCACTAAAAAAAATTAAAGGCAGGTGTCTATATATTGAGAATCTTTGGGTTAGAAATGCAGAAAGCATTGTTGAACGCCGAAATAATGGTAAGCGTTGATATAGAAACCACCGGTTTTTCACCCGATAAAGGGGCTGAAATAATAGAAATAGGTGCCTCCATGATCAACACCAAAACCAAAAAAATATTGAAAAATTTCAGTGAATTGGTTAAGCCGAGAAACGGGAAAATACCGAATAAAATTATAGAGCTTACCCATATTACAAACGAGATGGTCAGGGATAAAAGATTTATAGAGCCCGTTATTGAAGACCTCGGGCATTTTATGGGTGATTACCCTCTTGTTTTTCATAATGCCTATTTTGACTGGGACAGGTTTCTTGAACCCTTGTTTAAAAAAAGAGGCATTTGCAAGAACAACGACATAATAGACACTTTAACTCTCACCGGTGTTTGTCTGCCGGATTTAAAGAAGAAAAATCTGGGATACCTTTGCAGTTATTTCGGATATAAAGCAGAAAATCTTCACAGGGCTTTGGATGATGCCAAAGCAACAGGAGCCTTGTGTATTAAATATAAAGAAATATTGTCAAGCAGAAATTTAAATATAAAAGAAGCCTATCCTTCAAGAAACAAAAATACGACTTCTCTTCCTGAATTAAGGATTAAATCCATAAATTGCTGGGGGAAGGGAGGGCACAGAAGAATTTATATTTTGACCTCTTGGGGAAATCTGTATTATGATTTGAATAAAAAGAACTGGTATGTGGCCAATACTTCTTATGATGCCACAATTAATTTCAAAACAGTAGAGGCTGCTTTTTTAAAAGCTGTCAGAATAAACTCTATCAATGAAATAGGGGAATATTTCAAGAATAGCATTGAAGGCAAAAATAACAAAGAAAGGGCTGGAGGATATGTTTACACCGCTTTGTAAAATAGGCGTTACCGAAAGAAAGGAAAAACAATTTAATACTAAAGACATATATTCTGTAGAAGAGCTTGCCGAATTCCTTCCTATAGGATACCGTGACTATACTAAAATAACAGAAATTAAGAATTTAAATGAAGGGGAATGGGTGAGTGTATACGGTGAAGTCGTAAAAAAATTGGAAACCAGTCGCATTTATTCTGTTATTATTAAAGATTCCAACAATGATACATTAAGGATAAATTGGTTTGGAGGAAATTATCATTACGATAATATAGAACTTAACAGTAAATATGTTTTTTGCGGTAAAATTTCCTCATACGGCTTTATCAGTAAAGAATTGTGCATGAATACCCCTGAAGCCTACTCCTACTTAAGCGATGTATGCCGTATTATGCCGAGATATTCGGCGATAAAGGGAATGTCCAAGGAATACCTTGCGATGAAAGTAAGACTTGCCTTGGAATATCTGGAGGAAAATCCGGGGCCTATAGATGAAGACAGGGAAGAGATGGCAAGAAAATTTAATTTAATTGACAGGTTATCAGCCTTAAAGGAAATGCATTCTCCTGAAAGCAGGGAATCATATAAAAAAGCCAAGACAAGGTTTAATTTTGATGTTCTTTATGACTTTTATACGGACCTTCTCAAGATGGAAGAAAGCATAGTCCTTCAAACGCCCATTAAATTAAAGAATTTTAAGGTTATGGACCAATTCATCAAAGAACTTCCTTTCAAACTTACAAAGGGGCAATCTGAGGCTCTCGATAAACTTAAGGGAAGACTCATAAACTGTGAAAGGGTAAACGGTCTTCTTCTTGGAGATGTAGGATCCGGGAAAACCATAATTGCCGTTTCTTTAGCTGTCGGTTTTTGCGAAAATAAATATCAGGTTGCCATGTTGAGCCCGACTCAGGTATTGGCTAACCAGAATTATGAAACAATGAAAAAATACCTTGAACCCTTGGGTTTTAATGTTGCCTTAATTACGGCAGGCATGAAGACAAGGGAAAGAAGACTATTGCTTAAAGACGTTTGTGACGGAGCAGTGGATATTCTTGTCGGGACTCATGCCGTACTTTCCGATAATGTTAAATTTAATAATATCGGGCTCACAATCATAGATGAGGAACACAGGTTCGGAGTATTGCAAAAAGAAGCCATGTATAAAAAAATCTCAGAAGGCGTTAACAATCTTTCCATGAGTGCAACTCCCATACCGAGAAGTCTGGCTCTCTCTATTTACGGAAACAGTGTTGATGTTTTTATTGTTGATACAATGCCCGAGGGAAGAATGCCTGTTAAGACAAAACAAATAGATTCCCTTGAGGAATCATACAACTTAATGGTTTATGAAATTAAAAGAGGCAGACAGTGTTATGTCATATGCCCGTTGATAGAAGATTCCGAAGCGGAAGGATTTTCGGATGTTGATTCCGTAAATTCAACCTATGAGAAAATGTCCGAGTATTTTAAGAGTAATCCCAATATTAAGATAGATAAAATATCCGGAAGAATGAAGGATAAAGAAGTGGATGATGCCATAAAAAGGTTTCTTAACAAAGAAACCGACATTCTTATTTCTACTACCATTGTAGAGGTAGGTGTTAATGTTCCGAATGCGTCTGTTATAGTAATAAACAGTGCCGACAGATTCGGTTTGGCTCAGCTGCATCAGCTTAGGGGAAGAGTAGGACGTGGGAAATACCAGTCATACTGTTTGTTGGTTTCAGATAAGGATAAGGAAAGGCTTAATATATTATGCAAAACAACAAACGGTTTTGAGATCGCCGACGAAGATTTAAAACTTCGTGGTGCCGGGAAACTGACCGGCATTTCTCAAACGGGATACTCTTCTGAAATTATGACTATTATGAGATGTCCTAAGCTTGCTTTTGCTATTAAAAACGGGCTCAAAAATAAGTTAAAAAACAATTCGGAGATTATTGCATAAATATGATTGCATTGAGGCCGGGGTTTAAAACCCCGGCTTTTTTAATTAGCTGCCTGATTTTAAACTATTAATGTTCTTTTTAATTAATTCTTCAAGTTTGTTGGTATCGAGCAATACGTCACCATAAAAAAGTCTTTTACCAACCCTGAAGACTGACAGAAGTTGAATGTTAATGAATCTTACTCCATAGGCTATCAGCATTTTATGAAAGTCAATTTCCAAAGAATTTGCTATGTCTGCAAGACCGTCTATGGAGACAAGTTTGGTGTGATTCTCTTCAAGCCTCCTTAAAGTCATTCTGGACATTTTCAACCTAGCGGCAGCTTCGTAAAGATTCAGTCCTTTAGCCTTTCGGCCTTCTTCAATGATATCTCCTAATGTTTTCACCCTTGAGCCTCCTTTTATTTTATATAAGTGATTTGAGCGGTGTAAAAGTAAAATAAAATTGTGTTTATCACAAAACTCCTTATCAACCCTGAACTTATTATATCACATTTTTTCAATAAAATCAATCTTTTAACTGTTAAAAAACTGTCAAAGGGAAACCCTGTTAAACCTGTAATTTTCAAGAGAAAAAAATTTTTGTCAAAAACTGTATTTGTTGGAATATATAAAAAATGAATTACGTATTATATATTATAGGAGGAATCTTTATGAAAAACTTTAAAATAATCAATCAATTAAAGAATAAAGACGGTTTTATAGGAATAGAGACTTTTATAGTTGCAAGTTTGGTAATTATGGCAGGGCTTATGTTTTTTCACCACATAATAAACATAAACGTAAAGATGTCGCTCGTTACCGAAGTAAAACCTGCAATAGACGGACTTCTGGTAAATTAGGAAGGTGATGGATGATGAAGAATCTAGTAATGAAAATTAAAAAATTAAGTACAACAGGTTTTATCGGAATTGAGGCTACTATAATTGCAGCATTGTTTATAGGTTTTTCCATGATTGTATACCAATTTTTAAGACCAAGTTTTGACGATATTGCGATAGCCATAAGAGATTCAGTGTCCGGTACCTATTAATAAGGAGGTGCGGTCTTGAATAAAAAAGGATTCACAACAATAGAGACATCTTTC
Source organism: Tissierellia bacterium (assembly GCA_012519555.1). Lineage (GTDB taxonomy): Bacteria > Bacillota > Clostridia > Tissierellales > Sedimentibacteraceae > Sedimentibacter. The sequence goes on from JAAYPY010000007.1 coordinate 16,342, forward strand.
GGCATACTGTTGTTTCTGGTAGTTATACTGGCGGTTGCCAATGTAGTAGCAATTTTTTACGAAAGAAATGTAATTTCCATAAAAACTGAAGCTTTAGCGGCAAATTCCAGTATAAACGGAGGAGTTCTACAAAGCGATATGAATAATTTTTTATACGAACTCGGTGAAAAAGGATATGATACCAGCCAAATTATAATCACCGCCAGAAGGATTGTAAACGGTTCAGAGTCCGGCAGCAATGTTTTCCTGCAGAGTATGAACTCTACAAACTATGTAAAGGTGACGGATGAAAATCCGCAAATTCATTTGAGGATAATAATACCATATAAGGAAAATACAATATTTTACAAGCTTTTTGATAATTTGGATGTCATGGTTTTCGAAAGAAGATTTGTAAGCAGGAGGGTCTAAATTGGGCAAGAAAGGATTTGTGTCTATAGCGACAATAATTATAATAATGGTTCTTCTCATAGGACTCATGGCTATACCTGTAGGAATCAACTATATAAGTTCACTAAGGAAAGGCATATCTGCAACACAGTTTGCAGCAGAAGCTTTAACTACATGTGTTAAAAGCTACAATGAAAGCACCAATGCTGCCGAGTTTGATAGTCTGGTTACCATAAAAAATACAGCAATGTCAATTATACTGGGCAATATGGGAGCATCAGATTTAGATCTCACAGATACTTTTTTATCGGAGATACCTACGATAGATGCTGTTACTTATACAAGCGTAGCCCCGGGAGGCATCAATATATCATATAAAGGCAAGCCTTATCATCTGGATAAGCCGGCAATACTGATAGCCGTTACTTACAAAGTAAAACCCATACTAAACGAAAATATAGAGCCGACACAATTTACGGTGGTAAGGAAATTCGAAATTAACAGTTTTGACCACTATTAACATTAAAAAAATACAAAATGGAGGACAAATAATGTTTTTAAAAATCACACTATCAACTGTTGCAGCATGTGCTTTATCTTATGCTTTTATATTAATTTCAAAAAGAATAGGATATGAATACGGTTCCAAGAAAAGAGAGATCTTGTCGGTTGTGTTAACAGGCATTTATGTGCTGTTAATATCTTATTTTTCAAGGAAATCTTTCAGTTTTACGGTGCAGCATGAAATGTATTTTCCTTTATTTCTGATTGCAGCCGTCATTTCAATCAGTTCAAGCTTTATTGACCTTAAATATCAGGAAATTCCTGATTCGTACAATTTGGCAACTGTAGGTCTCGGCCTTGTTTCAGTAGTTTTATTCCCCAAATTAGTTAATTCTGCAATATTGATAGGCGGAATAATGTTTGGAATTTATTTTCTGATATTAATTATAACCGGTGCGATGGGCGGAGGCGATGTAAAGATGGCAGGGGCACTGGGAACTTTAATTCCGACATCAATGCTCGGAACATTTTTAATATCACCTTTTGCTGTCGGATCTGTTATTGCTCTTTATTTACTTATTGTGAAAAAACAAAATAAAAACTTAAAGATACCTTTCGGCCCTTATATAACAATAGGGTATCTTATTACAATATTCAGGTTCTGGGCCTTATAAGATAGGGAGGGAGTCTCATGAGTGTTTTAATAACTGTGCTTATTATTATTTTTATGTTTTCAATACTTGGGTTCATCTTTCGCTCGGCAATTAAACTGATAATGGTTTCATGCGTAATATTTGTATTGTTTGTTCTGTTTTTTGGTGACGGATCTTCTATTGTTTCAAAAATTACCCCCTTCCTTAAACCGGAAGAGGGGCAGGCAGTGGAAGATTTTTATTCCGAATTTAAGGACAGGACCAACGAAATAGCCGTTGTTGATACAGACAAAATAATAACATCAATAAAAAATTATGCAACCGGAACAATTGATGAAGAAAAACTGAAGGAAGATTTAAAGGCTTATGCCGGCAAAAATCTGACAGACGAAAAGCTTTCCGAAGGGGTTGAAGCTATAAAGGCTTCAATAAAGGAAGGAACCGTAACAGAAGATTTAAAGAATTTCATTACGGAGAATTTCACCGGAGATAAGGCTGTAGAATTTTTAATCACAATAAAAAAATATTTGCACGAATAAAAGATTTTTCGTTCCACCCTGAAAAGGGTGGAATATTTTATTTGTAAAATGCATATTATATAATATAGTGATAAATTTCAAATCAAGAGCTCTTCCCAAAATCACATGGAATATTTTAAGCATAAAGTGCATATTATATAATATAGTGATAAATTTCAAATCAAGACTTTGCCCAAAATCACATGGAATATTTTAAGCATGAAGTGCATATTATATAATATAGGATAAAAATCCTAACTTTCGTCATTAAAAGCCGAAAGGTTTTTATTGAAATAAAAAATTTTTTTATGGAGGAAAAAGAATGAAAAATCAATTACTGAAATTGAGAAAAGCTGAAGGTTTCGTATCAATAGAAACCATCATGGTCGCAGCACTTATGGTATTAGCCGGTCTTGTAGCTTATAACGCTCTGTATGCTGGAACATTGGCTGAGAAGGTAAGTTACGCCAAAGGAGTTTTAAATGATGAGGTTCCTGAAGAATTATTTGAA
>JAAYPY010000075.1 GCA_012519555.1 Tissierellia bacterium
CAAAAGAGCATGCACCTAAGCTTGCAGGACAAATAAGAACTGAACTGGCAAAAAGACTGAAGTTAATAGATGAAAGCAAGTATGAAATGTGTTTTATTGTTGATTTTCCCATGTATGAAATAGATGAAGAAACAGGTAGTACGGCATTTACCCACAACCCCTTTTCAATGCCTCAGGGCGGCTTAAACGCATTAATTGAAAAAGACCCTCTTGACATTATAGCTTATCAGTATGATATTGTATGTAACGGGGTTGAACTTTCATCGGGAGCTGTAAGAAACCACGATTTGGATATAATGATTAAAGCATTTGAAATAGCAGGATATACAAAGGATGAGCTAGAGACCAAATTTACCTCCTTGTTCAATGCATTTAAATACGGGGCACCTCCACATGCAGGAATGGCTCCCGGAATTGACAGAATATTAATGCTTCTTACGGGCGAAGATAATATAAGAGAGGTCATAGCATTCCCTATGAATAACAATGCTCAGGATTTATTGACAAATGCACCATGCACGGTTACAGAGCAGCAATTAAGAGAAGTTCATATAAAATTGAGGTAGGTGAAAGAATGTTAACGAAAGAAGAAGTTTTGCGCATAGCTAAAATTGCCAAATTGTCTGTGAAAGATGATGAAGTAGAGCAATTGATTAAGGATATGTCAACAATAATAGATTATGCGGATGCGATAAATTCTGTTGTTGAGGACAGTGAACTTGAATTCGACGATATTAACAATATTGCCAATGCATTCAATGAAGATATTGTTTTAGAATCTTATGACAGAGATGAAATTTTGAAGAACAGAGAAGGCGGAGAAAAGGGCTATTTTGTAGTTAGGAAAAGCCTGAGGGGGTGAAATTTTGAGCAAAATAAAACATCTGCAAAAATTGTTGGAAACAAAAGAAATTACATGTATTGAATTGACAGAAAGATATTTGCAAAATATCGAAAGACAAAACAAAGTAATAAATGCATACATTAATGTAACGGCTGAAGAAGCCCTTGAAACTGCAAAGAAGGTTGATGAGAGAATTGCAGCCCGAGAAAAATTAATGCCCTTAGAGGGCATCCCCATGTCCTTAAAAGACAATATATCAACCAAGGGTATTGAAACAACATGCTGCTCAAAAATGCTTCAGGGCTACTATCCCATTTATGATGCAACTGTTTGGGAAACACTAAAGAACCAAAATTCCGTGCTCCTGGGAAAGACAAACATGGATGAGTTTGCCATGGGCTCATCTTGCGAAACTTCAATCTTTGGGGTAACATTGAATCCTCACAATACTGATTATGTGGCAGGAGGAAGCTCGGGAGGCGCTGCAGCTTCAGTTAAAGGAAATATGGCGGTATATGGAATAGGCTCAGACACAGGAGGCTCTATAAGGCAGCCTGCAAGCTTTTGCGGCTTGGTAGGATTTAAGCCCACATACGGCACTGTTTCCAGATACGGAGTCGTTGCATATGCTTCAAGTTTAGACCAGGTGGGACCCATAACCGATTCTGTGGAGGATGCAGCAATAATTTACGACTGCTTATCTTCCTATGACCCTAAGGACTCCACATCTGTCGGAAGCAAAATCAGCACCCGAGATAAAATAAAAGACGGCATCAAGGGAATGAAAATAGGCATAGCTCAGGAATTTTTTGAAGGAATCAGCAAGGATATAAAAACCTCTTTGGAAGAAGCAATAAAGGTATACCAAGATGCAGGTGCCCAAATAATACATTTTGAAATGCCGAAGCTTAATGCAGTTCTTCCTGCTTATTTTATTATTTCATGTGCGGAAGCTTCATCTAATTTAGGCAGATATGACGGTATAAGATACGGATATAAAACTGACAGCTACAAAGATATAAATGAAATGATATGCAAGAATCGCAGTGAAGGCTTCGGTAAGGAAGTGCAAAGAAGAATATTGCTTGGAACCTATGCACTGAGTTCGGGAAGGTATGATGCATATTATAAGAAGGCACAAAACTTGAGGTATTCAATTATCCAAGATTTCAAGAAAATATTTGAAAGCTGTGATATTATCCTTACACCTTCGGTGCCTGTGACAGCATATAAGAAGGGAAAAGCATTAGTTGATCCCATAGAAATATATATGATGGATATCTGTACTGTTCCCGCAAACATTGCCGGACTTCCTGCAGTTTCGGTTCCATGCGGTTTTGACAAAAATAACATGCCCATAGGCATGCAGTTAATAGGAAACAGTTTCGAGGATTATAAGGTGCTGAATGCTGCATATCAATTCGAGAAACTTACAAAAAAGACTGGCGTAAGCTACACCGGTCCGGAGGTGGAAATATGAGTTATGAACTAGTCGCAGGATTGGAAACACATATTGAATTATCTACGAAAACAAAAATATTCTGTCAATGTACGACAGAATTCGGAGGTGAGCCTAACACTCACTGTTGTCCCATATGCATGGGAATGCCGGGAACTCTGCCCAAGCTTAACAAAAAAGTGGTTGAATACGCAGTTAAGGCAGGTCTTGCTACAAACTGTAAAATTAGAAATATTTCTAAAATGGATCGCAAGAATTATACCTATCCGGACTTGCCTAAAGCATATCAAATATCTCAATTTGATAAGCCGATTTGCTATGAAGGATTTATAAAGCTTTCATCAGGGAAGAATATTAGAATTAACAGAATACATATCGAAGAAGACGCCGGCAAGCTGATTCATGAAAGAGGAGACACCTATATTGATTACAACAGAGGAGGAGTTCCTTTGATTGAAATTGTAACAGAGCCGGATTTCAGAAGCATTGACGAAGTTCATGAGTATTTGGAAAAACTAAGATTAATTATGAAGTATATCGGTGTATCGGATGTTAAGATGCAGGAAGGCTCACTGAGATGTGATGTTAATATATCCGCAAGGAAAAAGGGAGAAGAAGAATTCGGAACCAGGACAGAAATAAAAAATATGAACTCCCTTAACTTTATAGCCAAAGCAATGGAATATGAATTTGGCAGGCATGTGGATATTTTAGAAAGCGGGGGTAAAATAGAGCAGGAAACAAGGAGATATGATTCTGCCCTGAACATTACCGAAAGCATGAGAGGCAAGGAGGATGCCGATGACTACAGATATTTCAGAGACCCTGATTTAGTCAATATCATAGTTTCCGAAGAAGAAATAAAAAAGCTCAAAGATGAACTTCCCCAGCTGCCGGATGAAAAATTAGATATATTCATTAATGAATACGGTCTCCCTAAGGATGATGCAGAGCTTTTGATAAAATACAAAAAAATAGCCGAATACTTTGAAGAAGCAAGCAAGGATATTAAGAATAAGAAGCTAATTTCGAACTATATTTTGAGTCAGATATTCAGAAGAATGCCCACGGATTCGGATAAAGAAGAATGTTCTATCTCCCTTCCTCCCGAATATTTAAAAGAACTGATTTCCTTGCTTGAAAATAAAAAAATCAACTCCAGCATGGCAAGCAATGCTCTTGAAAAAATGCTTGATACAGGAAAGCCCGTGAGTGAATTTATATCTCAAAAGGATATGCAGGGTATAGACGAGGATACCCTTAGAGAAATTTGCATGAGGGCCGTTACGGAAAACAAAGATGCCGTTGATTCCTACCTCGGAGGCAAGGAAAAAGCATTTGGCTCCATCATCGGATATATAATGAAAGAGACAAAAGGAAAGGCAGACCCGCAAAAAGCCGGAGAAATCGTAAGAGAAATAATCAAGTCATTTTGAGTGCAGTAAAACATTATAACATTTACTATAACATTAGAGTGATATTGAGCCACTGATAAAAATAATAAAAATATCAAGCGAACATTTGCAGGGCACGATTCGTGGCCGAAACCGTGAGCGGATATTTTTATTTTTTTGTATATGTAAGGCTTAAACCCCATATGTTCGTGCCATAGGAAGATAGAGAATCCTCATATTTTCTCCATAACAATTGGAATTTTTATGCATATACTAATGAGAGAATAGAAAGGAGAAATATATATGATAATTCATGTCGTTCAGCCCGGAGAAACAGTATATTCCATTGCAGCTCAATATAATATATCACCGCAAAAACTAATAATAGATAACGAGCTTACCAACCCCAATGTCCTTGTGCCGGGGCAGACCTTGGTAATACTTATTCCGGAAATAACTCATGTTGTTCAGCCGGGAGAAACATTGGCAGATATAGCCAGGATGTACAATACAACCACCGTTAATTTATTGCAGCTTAATCCATTTATTGAATTTGCCGATCAAATTGTACCCGGTGACCAGATTACAATCAGCAACGCAATAGAAAAAAGAGGACCCATATTTACACTTGGATATACATATCCGCATATAGACAGGACAGTACTTATGAAAACACTTCCTTATTTGACTTACCTGACCATATTTACCTACGGAATCACTGAAGAAGGAGAACTAATTGATATAGAAGATGAAGAATTAATTAGAATGGCAAGAGATTTTGGAGTTGCACCCTTGATGCTTATTTCCACATTGACTGAGGAAGGAACTTTCAGCAATGAATTGGCTCATATTATTTTAAACGATCCTGTTGTGCAAAACAACTTAATAGAAAATGTTCTGCAAAACTTAAGAGAAAAAGGCTATTACGGATTAGATATAGATTTTGAATATGTTTTGCCGGAAGATGAAGAAGCATTTATAAATTTTATTCAAAATGTTCATGACAGAATAAGTCCTGAAGGATTTATCTTATTCACTGCATTGGCACCTAAAGTATCAGCTGACCAGCCCGGACTTCTATATGAAGCTCATAATTACCCCCGAATAGGTGAAGCTTCAGACAGAGTGCTTCTTATGACATATGAATGGGGTTACACTTACGGTCCGCCCATGGCTGTGGCTCCCGTTAACAGAGTAAGGGAAGTTTTGGATTATGCCGTGACTGAAATACCGAGAGATAAAACTTACATGGGTATTCCAAACTATGGCTATGATTTTATACTGCCATATGTTCAAGGTATATCAAGAGCTGATTCAGTGTCCAATGTAGAGGCTGTTGAGCTGGCAGCAGAGGTGGGAGCAAATATTCAATATGATGAAGTGTCACAGGCTCCATATTTCATATATTATGATGACCAAGGAAGGCAACACAGAGTTTGGTTTGAAGATGCCAGAAGCATTATGGCAAAATTAGATCTATACAGCGAATACGGATTCGAAGGAGTGGGATATTGGAATATTATGAGATATTTCCCCCAAAATTGGCTTGTATTGAGTAATTTATATGATATAGCCAGGTTGTTGTGATTAAAGCTTGCCATAAACTGTAATTATACAACAAAACCAGCATATAAATAAGTAACAGGTATTGTAGGAGGTTTTTATGAACAATAAATATTATAGGGTGATGAAATTTTTTGAACCGGTGAATAAAAAAGACAAGTATAGAGGTTATGTCCGCTTGGACATGAGAGGAAACAGAGGAAACATGATTGTAGCTGCTGAAAATTTAGGTGATGCAAAATCAACAAGTGAAGTTTATTTATATAAGGATAAACATAACAAAATAAAGTTAGGAGATATAAACAATAAAAAGGGATTAATCAAAAAAATGCTAACTTTTGGAAGCAGTAATGCAATCGAGGATTACAACATATGCGCGGTGGTGAAGGATGGCAAAATTGTTTTGTTTTCTAATTTATTCAGCACATCAAGCCCCGACATCGTGAGAAAATTGGAAGCAGATGATGTTCTTGAACCGGAAAAAGACATCATAGCAGATGAAAAACAAAAAGAGCATGAACCGGAAGCAAAAACAATTAAAGAAAAAGAGTTTGTAAATCTAAAGGATGATAGGGAAGTAATTGAGCCAAAAGAAATAATTGAAGCAAAGGGATTGCGAGAGATAAGGAAAATAAAAGAGAAAGGAAGGATGAAAACAGAAGAAGAGCTGCAAGATGAAATTAAGGAAGAAGCAAATGAAGCAATACAAGAGCCGGTAAAAACAATAAAAATACCGATAAAAATAGAAAAGGAAGAAGAAATAAAAGAAGATGAAACTGAAGCAGCGAAAGAAACAGAAGAACCTGCTGTTTCCCAGCAAAGATACAGAAGCAGATTTGATGAGAAGCTGTATAAGACATTAAAAGACTATAAAGAAATTGAACCTTTATCGGTTAGATTAAGAAATTTCACTTGGTGGTATATACCTTATGATGAGATGGGAATTAAAAACGGGATATTGCCTTATTACAATCAAATAGTAAGCTCATATTATCCATATCCTATGTCCAGCCGTGTTACTACCTGTGCTAACCTTATGAAGAAATACGGCCACTATATTTTCGGCATATATAAGGAAAATGATGAGATAGCAAAGTTCATATACGGAATACCCGGAGAATTTACAAAGGAGGAGCAACCTTACAAAGGGGTTACGGGATTTAAAAATTGGTCATACGCTGACAAAAACAGCAAAGGGGCATATGGATACTGGCTTGCTTTTGTAAATCCTAAAACAGGCGAGACTACAGATCCTCCGCAAGTCCAATTAACATAATTATAATAAAAGATTTAATTTTCTGCAAAAAACTCCTTAAAGGAGTTTTTTTAATTTTAAATTGACTGATTAAAAAAAATATAATATAGTTAATAAATAAATTTAATATATAAATATTTAGTATTAAGGATGGATGTCAGTGAAATATAAATACCTAATTTTTGACTTTGACGGAACTTTAGCTGATACAGAAGAAGCAAATTTCGTTATATATCAGAAGTTAGCTGAAAAATATAATTTAAGAAATATTACATTGGATGAATTAGGTCATTTGAAAAAGATGAATGCTAAGGATGTTATTGCCTATGTAGAGCTTAAAAAAAGACATCTGCCTTTTCTGTTAAAGAAAGGAAAGAACTTGCTAACTCAAGATATAAAGAATATAAGTCTTTGCAAGCCTGATATTTTTCATATTATTGGCAAGCTTCGGGAAATGGGAATAAAAACAGCAATAATTACGACTAATTCTAAAACAAATGTTAAGCTTTTTTTAGAAGCACACAATGTCGATGTTATAGATTTGGTTGTCAGTGCTGCAATGTTTGGCAAAGAATCAAAAATGAAGAAAATAGTAAAAAAAGAAAAAATAAGCTTGAGTGAATTTCTTTATGTGGGAGACGAAATCAGAGATATAACTGCAGCAAGAAATGCGGGAATGGATATAGCATCAGTAGCATGGGGGTACAATACTGTGGAAAGCTTAAAAAATCATGAACCGGATTATTTGATATTTGAACCCTCCCAACTGATAGAAATTGTCAAGGGTTAAAGGAGAAATGTATGGGAAAAATGATTTACACAATTAAAGCAGAATATCACGATGTTGAAAGTTTAACCAAGATTTTAAGCCAGCATCCCGAAATACAATTTATATCTTTAATGGGTGTAGATATCGGCGGAAACGGAACTGATGAAAAAATACCTGTTAGGTTATTTATAAAGGATATGGAAGAAATGCTTAGATACGGTATACAAACAGACGGTTCCAGCGTTGAATTGCAGGGTATAGCTGATTTAAGCGACGCAAGGGTAGATTTACTGCCGGATGCAGAATGCACATGGTTTGTTGATTATAATTATGAATATTATAATGACGAAAACGGTCTTCCCGTAGGTACACTAAAAATCCCTTCCTTTATTATACATAATAATAAATTAGTATGTTCTCGCTCAGTACTCAAAAGAGCTGAAGCCCACTTTAAGAATGAAATATATGATGTGTTAAAAAGAGCTCCTCATATTGCAGATTCCTTAGGTTTTAAATTTAATGATGTGGATGAGGTATTATTGACTGTTGCTACCGAGCTTGAAATGTGGGTGAAAACACCGGAGCAAAGTGCTGATTTCGAAGAGCTTCATGCATCACAGGTTTTAAAGGAACAATATTGGAAAAGAACCATGGGTACGGTCAGGACTGTCTTGGAAAAAATAATGGGTTTGTTAGAGCTCTATGACCTAAAACCGGAAATGGCTCATAAAGAAGTCGGAGGCATTTCCAATAAAATAGATGCAAAAGGAAGAATCACCCATGTGATGGAGCAGTTGGAAATTGACTGGAGATTTTCAAGTCCCATTCAAGCAGCTGATAATGAAATATTCATAAAAGAATTAATAGAAGACCAATTCAGATATCACGGTTTGGAAGTCTTATTCAAGGCCAAGCCCATAGAAGGGGTAGCAGGCAACGGAGAGCATACACATATAGGAGCAGCAGTAAGACTTAAAGATAATAAAAAAGTAAACCTATTCTCTCCCGGAAACATGAGAGATGATTATCTGAGTGAAATCGGTTATGGTGCTTTGATGGGAATACTCAAAAATTACGAAGTTATCAATCCCATAGTTTCTGCTACAAATGATGCTTTTAACAGACTTAAACCGGGATTTGAGGCACCGGTGTGCACTGTAACATCCTTAGGAGGAACCAAGGATCAACCTTCCAGGAACCGTTCCGTTCTTATTGGAGTCATCAGGAACATTGACAATAAAAATACTACAAGATTTGAATTAAGGGCACCAAATCCATACTCAAACACTTACCTTGTTGTAGCTGCATGTATCCAAGGAATGTTAGACGGCATTGTATCTGTAACCGATGCAGGAATGGACTGTAAGATGTTAGAGAAGGAAATATCAAAAAAATACGGTGAGGATGCGGTCTACCTCGAAAAATACAGGGAATACAGAGCCGAACATGATGTATTTGAATTTTACTCACAGGAAGAAAGAGATAGACTCTACGGTAAGGCTCCCATAACCGTGTGGGAAAATATCAGTGCCTTCTCTTCTAATGAAATTAAGCAGCAGGTTTTGAAAAAGGGTGATGTTTTTACGGATGAAATAATAAATTCCTTCAGAGTATCTACCACAGAAAAGTGGAAAAATGAACTTGAGGGAAGAATAATACATGATAATATCGTCTTGCTGAAAACTTTTGTAAAACTACACAGCGAATCAGACCACGCCACGGATTTAGATGTCGTAAATTGGGAAAAAATAGTATACTTAAAAACAAAGTTAATGAAGGATAGTATGACTAAAAAATGCATATTCACCAAAATCAAAACCGCAATATCTCAAGGTGATTATGATACTGCTTCTGATTTACAAATACAGATGAATGAAAAAATGTCGGAAATAAGAGCATTATATATAGAATATAAAAACAATATTTTTTAGCACGACACAGAATAAGCGACACTCCTTTACCAATCCACAAAGGAGTGTTATTTGGTTTTTTATTATTAATCTGTTTATTTATTAACTTATTTCAAAATGTTGTTTACAAAAGATTAATCATATGATAAAATTACGGTGATAAACGTATTCATTGCTTATTGGGTAAAGTATGATTACGTTTAAAAAAATAATCGTACATAAATTAGGATAGCGTTATTATTGGGTTATGGGTTGGACTAAATTATATGGGTTAGCATTTATTTGTCCTGAAGTACTGTACGAATAAAATGGAGGAAAATAATGAGTAAGGTTCCAAGAGAAAAGAAAGAAGCAACATTGGGAATTTCGCTTATCCCGGTACTTGTTATAATGGTTGTATTGGCGTATGCCATAATAGTTTTGGGAGCAGACCCGCACATTCCTATTTTAGTAGGTGCAGCCGCAGGAGCATTGATAGCAGTTTTTGGTTTAGGCTATACCTGGGAGGAAATCGAAAAGGGTATTATTGACTCAATAGGAAGCGTTATGCAGGCAATTTTAATACTTGCTATAATCGGTATGCTGATAGGAACATGGATTGGTGGCGGTATAGTACCTACATTAATTTACTATGGATTACAGATATTATCGCCTACATTTTTCTTAATTACTGCTTTGTTATTGTGCAGTGTCGTTTCATTGGCTACAGGAAGTTCATGGACTACTGCCGGTACCGTTGGAGTCGCACTTATAGGTATAGCTCAAGGACTTGGAATTTCACCGGCTTTGGCAGCAGGATGTATAGTTTCGGGAGCATATTTCGGCGACAAGATGTCTCCATTATCAGATACAACAAACTTGGCCCCTGCAATGGCAGGTGCTACCTTGTTTGACCACATCAAACATATGATGTATACTACAGGTCTTTCATATGGTATTGCAGCAGTAATCTATATAATAGTAGGTTTGCAGTACAGAGGAAAGGCAATTGATGCATCAGAAATTGAAGGTATATTAACAGCAATTGAAAGCATTTACTATATTAATCCTTTATTCTTATTGGTTCCTGTTATTACAATCGGCGCTGTTGCCATGAAAATACCTGCAATACCGGGACTTCTATTGGGAGTTATCCTCGGTGCATTCTGCATGTTTTTTCAGGGTAGCGGAGATTTAGGAAGTATTGTTGATGCTATACATTACGGAGTAGGTGCTGAATCAGGTCATGCAATGGTTGATGATTTGTTATCAGGCGGCGGTATGGATTCAATGATGTGGACTATATCACTCATTATGTGTGCTTTGACCTTCGGCGGTGTTCTTGAATCAACAGGCATGATGGAGTCTATAGCAAACAAGATGCTGGGATTTGCAAAGAGCACAGGTTCATTAGTTTTAGTTACAGTATTATCCTGCCTCTTTGTAAACGTATTATGTGCAGACCAATACTTAGGTATTGCTTTACCGGGTAAAATGTTTAAAGATGCTTATGCTGATAGGGGATTGGCACCAAGAAACTTATCGAGATGTCTTGAAGACTCAGGAACAGTTACATCAGCACTTGTTCCTTGGAATACATGCGGCGCTACAATGGCATCCTTCTTGGGAGTAGAAACATTTGCATATGCTCCCTTTGCTTTCTTTAACTTGTTCAGCCCAATAGTATCAGTTCTTTACGGTTTCACAGGATTTTCAATCATGACAATTGAAGAAGACCCCACTTCACCGGAATTTAAACAAAAAATGAAGCTTAAGAAGTCACCTAAGGAAATCGAAGAATACATTAGGAATTATCAAGC
>JAAYPY010000076.1 GCA_012519555.1 Tissierellia bacterium
CGTAAGCAAGTTGCAGGGTGTCTTCGTCATCCGATAGGGACAACAAAAGCTCCTGGGGAAATGAACCGTCCGAAAATTCCCTGTGTATTTTTTCTGTGGTTATCTTCATTTTAAAGTCCGAGTCCTCAACTATTAAATATATGATATTCTTTTCAATTGAGCGGTAAATTTCCTGCCTGTACTCGAATACTTCCTCATCAACCCTGCCTTTCAAAGTTATTCTGGCAATTGTTTTTTCCGGTTCATCCTTTATAAATCCTTCAAGGATAGCATCCAAATCATTTTTGTCTTCTATTGTGTAGACTTTGTCTATAAACTTGTAAGTGCCTGTCTGCATAAGCTCAGCCTTTGTTTTTTTGTTGCTGTCGATAGTAATAAGCCAAGCTTGTCCCTTGTGTTTACAGTCCAATCCGTCAGGCTCGGGAGTTCCCGGATTAAATATCTTTTCATTGCTGATGGGTGATTTGGAAGGATATATAATATGAGTGTGGCCTAAGAGCCACAGGTCCATAGGAAGGCTCTCAAGCTCATTTACTGACATGTTGTAGTAGGTCTTTTCCAGGTCAGGTGACAAGCCTTCTAAAGCCCCGTGGGCGATGCCGATATTTATATAATTTTCATTAATTTTTTCATCTTTAATCCACTGAAAGTTATTGGTGCTCGAATGCTTTGAATGACATGGGGCCGGATAGATTTGGACATTAAGGCCATAATCCTCCAAAGAATAGGTGTGTTCATCGTTAATGAAAACTATCTTGTCAGAGGCTGTTTTCATGAAGTTGTCCCATAAGTCAATCATGCCGTTATCGTAATCATGGTTGCCGGGCATAAGCAAGACGCACTCCCCTTGAAAATTATTTAGTGCATTTATGGCGCGGTTCATGGTTTTCTTATCTATTCCCGTTATTTTATCAAACAAGTCTCCTGCAACGACAAATAAGTTGCATTTTTTATCGTTGGCAAGGTCTATCATCTTATCCAGAACATCTGCCCTTGCTTCCTGCAGGTAGCCTTTTACAGGCTCCGGATAATTGCTGAACCTCATTCCTATATGTACATCTGCCGTATGAAATATCCTAATCATCTTCTCACCTCACAAATTATGGGGACGGTTCTTTTCGTTCTCAAACATATGACAAGAGGACGGGGGTACTGTCATCAGTTGTCCGCCGCTACATTAAAGTCCCTTTTATATCAGTATAACATAAAACGCTGTCCCCCTGTTATTACTTTTTGGTGTCAGGCACCAAATATTCTGTGTTTTTGCCTCTCCCTACTTTCTTAATAGGACCTGCATCAGCCATTTCTTTTAATATATTTATCGCACGGGTTTGACCTACGTTAAGTATATTTTGAGTTAGACCCAGAGGAGACGGTTCTTGGTGGTCATTTGATGACACCACCCCCGTCCCCTTGTCATCTAAAGTCTGAATTGTCTTATGATGCCCTGGCTCATTAGGTCTGCCATTTGGCGGGCTTGTTTTTCGGCATTGTCAAATACCATGATCCCTTCTGCATATTGGCCCATCAGCCTTTTTGTTGCTTCGTCCTCCACAAATCTAAGATGCATGAAAAGCATATCCCTCCATTGGTAATATGACCAATAAGGATTTAAGTTTGCAAGCAGGGCTGCAATTCTGTCTGCATTTTGGTACCACATGGCCCTTGTTTTTTCTGCCGCCTGAGTATCCCCTTTCTTAGCGTCTGCCACCAACTGGGCTGCTAATAGGAGGTGGTCCCGAAGAAGCCTCTCAAATTCCCTTGCTCCCCGGCCATAGAAGGGTTCCAATGCGTCCCCGAAATCCGTGGGATTTCGAAGCAATCTGTCGGTAACAGGTTGTAAGTCTTCTAATTCATCAACTGCACTTATAATATATTCCCTGGTCCAAAAAGAATGTTCTTCCCATAACTCTCTCATTCTATTCATAATATTTATGGGTGTATAAAAAAAGTAGTCCCTGTACATCATGCCATTGTTCATCATCACAATTTCCTTTCTATATGATTATTAAACAGTCATCCTTGAATAACGTGTTTATTCAGAATGACGGAAGTTAATATATAATATTCATATATAGGGAAACAGTGCAAAAAGGTACCAGGCACCGGTTATTGGTGCCTGGTGCCTAGTACATTAATTGGTTATATGATTTTTGTGACAACTAAAATGAAAAAATATCCTGTGCCAACACTTAAGACATTGCTAAAACTGTGCATCAGCATAGGATATAAAACGCTCTTGGTTTTTTGATATACTATACCTTGTATCATTCCCATCATAAAAGAATACAGCAACTGATAATAATTGGCTTCCATACCGAAGGGGATTAAGGTCATCGTCCCCTTGTCATTTGTACCAGGGACCTATTTTTGCATTTCTATAGCAAATTGCTTGATGTTTTCATGCTTTATGTCTGATTTGTCGGATGAAACCTTGACAATTTTCTTTACTATGGCTTTTTCCATGAAGTTCATTTTTTTGAATATAAACTCTCCGCCGAAATGCTTTACCGACTTAGCTTTATTTAACAGGTCTTCCGGGAAATTGGCGGCTATTTCCTTATCAAGTTCATCACCTTCCTGCATTCC
>JAAYPY010000077.1 GCA_012519555.1 Tissierellia bacterium
AACTCCTCATTTTTGATTGTAAGTCATCAAATAAATTAATAAAACATTTATATCTGCAGGTGAAACTCCTGAAATCCTCGAAGCCTGACCTATGGAGTCCGGCCTTATTTTGTTTAGTTTCTGCCTTGCTTCAATTCTGAGACTTCCTACATCATCATAGTTTATATCTTTTGGTATTTTTTTGTTCTCTAATTTTTTAAACTGCTCCACCTGAGCTATTTGTTTTTGTATATAGCCTTCATACTTTATGACAGTTTCCACATAATCCTTTATTTCTTTTCTGAGAACAGGTCTGTCCGCATCCAAAAATAAGGTGTTATCGTAATTTAATTCGGTTCTTCTCATCAAATCATAAAGGCTTGTGGGAACTTTTAAAGAAGCACTTCCCATATTTTCCAAAGCCTGATTAATTTCAGCCTTCGGTGTTATTTTAATATTCTTTAATCTTTCAATTTCATTCTCTATTCTTTGCTTTTTATCCCTATACCTTTTATATCTTTCTTCCGTGACCAATCCTATTTTATAGCCCTTTTCCGTAAGCCTTTCATCAGCATTATCCTGTCTTAAAATAAGCCTGTACTCAGCTCTTGAAGTCATCATTCTGTATGGTTCGTTTGTTCCCTTGGTTACCAAATCATCAATTAACACTCCTATATAAGCTTCCGAGCGGTCTAAGATGAAAGGTTCCTTATTATTTAAGCTCAAATATGCATTTATGCCTGCCATCAAACCTTGTGCTGCAGCTTCTTCATATCCTGAACTGCCGTTTATCTGACCGGCAAAAAATAAATTTTTAATAGTCATTAATTCAAGGTTCAGCTTAAGCTGTGTAGGGTCTATGGCATCATATTCTATAGCATATGCAGGTCTCATAATTTCTGCATTTTCAAGTCCTATCATTGAGCGGTACATTTGAATTTGAATCTCATAAGGCAGGGAGGTTGACATACCTTGGATATACATTTCTTTTGTATCAAGGCCTTCCGGCTCCACAAAAAGCTGATGTTTATCTTTGTCAGCAAATTTTACGACCTTATCTTCCAATGAAGGGCAGTATCTGGGTCCCACACTTTTTATGACACCACCGTATAGTGGTGATCTGTCTAGATTCTTTCTGATTAATTCATGAGTCTCATGAGTAGTATAGGTGATGTAGCATGGTACTTGCTCAATATTTATTTCATCATTCATAAATGAAAAAGGTATTATTTCATCATCACCAGTCTGTACTGCCATTTTTTTATAATTTATGGAATCTTTGTGTATTCTTGCAGGTGTTCCTGTCTTGAATTTAATTAACTCAATTCCTAAGTCCATGAGTGAATCAGACAATTCATTGGCGGGAGCTAAACCGTCAGGTCCGGATGAATAGTTTAATTCACCCATATAAATTCTTCCCTTTAAATAGGTTCCCGTTGTAACTATGACAGCTCTTGCCTTATAGTATGCTCCAAGCTTGGTATATACATTAAAGCTCTTGTCTTCATTTACTGTTATCTTGGTTGCTTCTGTTTGTATTACCCTTAAGTTTTTTTGGTTTTCTATTACCTTTTTCATTTCAGTATGATACTTTTTTTTGTCGGCTTGAGCTCTTAAGGAATGTACCGCAGGTCCTTTTGAGCGATTCAACATCTTACATTGTATCATAGTTTTGTCTATATTTAAACCCATTTCTCCGCCAAGAGCATCTATTTCCCTGACTAGGTGGCCTTTTGCCGTTCCTCCGATATTTGGGTTGCACGGCATCATAGCTATTGAGTCAAGGCTTAAAGTCAGCATTATTGTTTTTAAACCAAGACGAGCAGTTGCTAAGGATGCTTCACATCCTGCATGACCTGCACCTATAACCAATACATCTATACTCTCTTCAAGAAATTCTCTTACTCTGTCTTTCATTCTTGTTCCTTTCTAATTTGGAGACATTCCTTTTATTACAAAGACTATACCCATACTAAAGGTGTGTCCCCTTTCCTATTTTCCTATGCAAAATTCATCGAATATTTTATCAACCAAATCATCGCTGACTGATTTACCCACAATCAGTCCCAAATTTTCCATCGCTTCCTTTAAGTCTATCTCTATAAAATCAATAGTCATATTATTTTCAATTGAATTTAAAACTTCGTCTATGCATTTTTTTGCTTTTATCAATAAATTCTTATGTCTTACATTGTTAATAATAAGTTCATCTGTTACATTTAAATGTCCTTCAAAAAACATAGAATTTATTTTATTGATGATATCATCCAAACCTTGATTTTGTAAAATAGATATATTGATAATTCCTTCTTCAATTTCTCTATAAGAAGACAAGTTTAGTTTGTTCTCCAAATCGGTTTTATTTTTTATATAAATAACCTTTTTATTCTTAATGTAGTCTAATATAATTTCATCCTCTTTTTCAAGCTCCTTTGATGAATCAAAAATCATTATAACTAAGTCAGCAGCCCTTACCTTTTCCAAAGCTTTTTCAACACCTATTTTTTCTACCCTATCATCAGTTTCCCTAATTCCGGCAGTATCTATTATTCTTAAAGGCACTCCTTTAATATTTACAAATTCTTCTATGGTATCCCTAGTAGTTCCCGGTATCTCGGTTACAATTGCACGATTTTCATTCAAAAGAAAATTCATAAGTGATGATTTTCCCACATTTGGTTTACCTAATATTACTGTTTTTATGCCTTCCTTGAATATTTTCCCGGTGTCGGCTGTTTTTATGAGTTTATCCAACTCAGGTGATAATTTATCACATAATGTTTTAACTCTTTCAATAGTTATTTCATCCTCGTCGTATTCGGGAAAATCTATATTTACTTCAATATTTGCCAGCAATTCCATTATCTCATCTATAACTGCGTTTATTTGTTTTGACAGCCTGCCTTCCAAATGTTTTACGGAAATTTCATGACTTGAATCAGTCTTGGAATTAATTATGTCAATTACAGCTTCTGCTTGAGTTAAATCAATTCTTCCGTTTAGGAAGGCTCTCTTTGTAAACTCTCCTCTTTCCGCTGTACGGCATCCATGATTTAATACGGTATCCAATATTTTCTTTGCTGAAATAATTCCCCCGTGGCAGTTGATTTCAATAATATCTTCCCTTGTATAAGTATTAGGTGCTTTCATGTAAGATATTAACACTTCATCAATTATCTTTTCATTTTCATCCACAATATAACCGTAATGAAGATATCTGGGTTTTAATTTAGCTGGTTTTTGTTTATTTTTGTCAACAAAAACTTTATATGCAATATTTAATGCATCTTTTCCGCTTAATCTTATTATATTAATGCCTGCATTGCCCGGGAAAGTTGCAATTGCAGCAATTGTATCGCTAAACATCTCATCACCAAATCTTTCTATCTAATGTATGGGAACACATAATATCCCCTATTGTATATATATTTTACATTAATTCTATATAAAAGTACATAATAATTTAAAGTATAAAAATAACCCATTTTTCACGGTGTAATGGTATGAGAACACACCTTCAAAATCGGGTTATTCTTTGAAAACTTTTTTTATTTTTGATCTATAACTACTTTTCTGTAAGGTTCTTCTCCTTCAGAATAAGTTATAATATCATTTTCATCCTGTAAAGTTGAATGGATAATTCTTCTTTCATAAGGATTCATAGGCTCTAATTTTACTTTACGCTTATAGTATCTGCATTTGTCTGCCATTTTAAGCGCCAATCTCTTTAAAGTATCTTCTCTCTTTGCTCTGTAATCTTCAACATTGAAAATTACTCTTACATAATGCTGTCTTCCTTTATTTACCATCAAATTTAAAAGAAACTGGATCTCATCTAAATTTTTGCCTCTTTTGCCGATTACTATTCCTTTATCATCTTCTCCGATTTTTACTATGTCAACATTTAAAATATTGTCTGAATAATTAACTTCATAATCAGCTTCTATGCACATTTTGTTTAACAAAAGGTCTATAAATTTTCTTGCTCTCTCTTCAGGACCATTGGTAATAGTAACCTTTACCTTTGCATCCTTGCTGCCTAAGCCGAAAAAACCTTTTGAAGGCTCTTTGATTATTTCAATTTCAACCTCACTATTTTCGGCGTTAAGTTCCTCAAGGGCTGCAGCTATTGCTTCTTCAACGGTAGATTTTTCAACTGTTACATTTTTCATCTATTTTAATTCCTCCTTCGGATTTTTGGACGAATTTAAAACAATATATTGTTGCACTAACTGAAATAGATTTGATACAACCCAGTATAAAGCTAATCCGGCAGGAAATTGTATGGAAAAAACAAATATCATAATTGGCATCATCATACTCATTGTCCTTTGGGTTGAAGCTTGCTGTTCATTTAAGGAGGGCTGTGCCGTCATTTTTGTGGTAAGGTATGTTATAACACCTGTAATTACAGCCAATACAGGAAGTGCATATCCTAAAAAAGGAAGAGACATACCGCCCATTGACAATCCGTTTACAACACCGTTTTCAAATATATGATTTTCTGCAAATCCTAAATCTTTTATCCATAAAAAGGTTCTGTTTATGGTATCAAAAAGTTCCTGGTCCATAAAAACATATTTTACCGGATCTCGAATTACATAAAAAAATGCAATCAGTATTGGAAATTGAATTAACAAAGGCAAACATCCGGAAAAGGGGCTGTAATTTGCTTCTTTATATAATTCCATTTGCTTTCTCTGTAAAGTTTGAGGATCTTTTCCGTATTTTTCCTGTAACTCCTGAATTTTTGGACTTAATTCCTGCATTTTTTTCATAGATTTACTTTGCTTCAATGTTAAAGGCAATACTGCTAATTTGAATATTATGGTTGAAATTATTATTGATATCGCATATGCTGATAAATATTTGGAATCAATACCGGAAACCATATTATATAATAATCTAACCAGCATACCCATTGGCACTGCTAAAAAATCTAAATTCATTCTTATCCTCCTATTTTAAAGGATCATATCCACCGGGATTAAAGGGATGGCATCTTAATATCCTGCGTATACCTAAATATGAGCCTTTAAAAAAACCGTATTTTTGTAGTGCTTCAACAAAATATTGCGAGCAAGTGGGATAAAATCTGCAATGTCTGACTGCAGATTTTGAAGAAAACTTCTGATATATTCGTATGATAAAAATTAATACCTTACTCAATCTGTATACCCTTTAATAATTTTTTTCTTTTCATCAATTTTATAAAAGAGCTTTCAAGACTTTTATAATTAGATTCAACAGCATTAATTCTTGCCATCAACACAATATCATAGCCTTCTTTTATTTTATACTCTTTTTGTCTTACTATTTCTTTTAGTCTTCTTCTAACAAGATTGCGATCAACTGCTTTTTTAATTTTTTTTGCAGTTGTAAAACCAAATCTGCTATAGTTGTAATCATTTTTTTTTATAAATAAGACAAGGTTATAGTCAGATATGGAATTATTGCAATTATATACAGATTTGTAATCTTTATTCTTTTTTATTGTTATCATTTCTTTTCCTTAAATGTATATATGGAATAAAAGGCCACATATGCGGCCTTATGCTGACAATCTTTTTCTACCTTTTGCCCTTCTTCTCTTTAATACATTTCTTCCGGATTTTGTGCTCATTCTCTTTAAAAATCCATGTTCACTGCTTCTTTGTCTTCTTTTCGGCTGATAAGTTCTTTTCATAAAAAACACCTCCTTG
>JAAYPY010000078.1 GCA_012519555.1 Tissierellia bacterium
ACATTTTAAAAGAGGATGGAATTAATGCAAAAGTTATAAATATTCATACAATAAAACCCATAGACAGAGAAATAATAATAAGTGCAGCCAAAGAAACCAAAGCAATTGTGACCGCAGAAGAACACAGTATTGTGGGAGGTTTGGGAAGTGCGGTTCTTGAAGTGTTGTCGGACGAATACCCCGTTCCTTTAAAAAGGGTTGGAGTAATGGATACATTTGGAGAATCAGGGAAGCCAAAAGACCTCCTAAGAAAATACAAGCTGACGGCAGATGAAATTGTAAAACAAGCAAAAGAAGTAATAAATATAAGAGCTAAATGAAGTTAAGTGTCCCAAAGAGGGACACTTTCTTATAATTACAAAAAATATGTAAAAAATTCATTAATAAAATGTAAAGATATATGTATTTTTAATATTGACAAGCATAGAGTATCACGATATAATATTCGATTTGACATTTGTTGCTTAATGGGGTATAATATATTAATAGGAGGTGCAGCATGTTTAATTTAGGCGACAAAGTAGTATACCCCATGCACGGAGCCGGTGTTATAGAAACTATGGAATCCAAAGAAATCTTAGGTGAGATAAAAAACTATTATGTATTGAAAATGCCCATAGGAGAAATGAAGTTGATGATACCTGTGGATAATGTAAATAATATAGGTTTAAGAAACATCGTAGATAAACAGACAGTTGAGGAAGTATACAATGTTTTAAAACAAAAAGCAGAAATTAACGACTCCAACTGGAACAAAAGATATCGGGATAACATGACAAAAATGAAAACGGGAGATATTTTCGAAGTTGCTGAGGTTGTAAGAGATTTAACTTACAGGGACAGAGAAAAAGGTCTTTCAACAGGAGAAAAGAAAATGCTTGTAAGTGCAAAGCAAATGCTCATCAGCGAGATTGCGCTTTCAACCGGCATGGGTAGTGAAGAGATTCAGGAACATATGGATGAAATTATCAACCTTGACGCATTAGAACAGTTATAAAAAATTGCTCTGATGCATTTTTTTCATACAGCCTTCCAAATTTTACCTGATTTAACAAAGTTATTCAAGGAATGAGGATACAAGGTCAACCGAGGCTTTGAACCCTATGTTTGTCATAATTAAGAGAATATTAATGAATTCTTCTAATAATATTTCAATAATCTTATAGCCAAATAACAAAAAATATGTTACATTATTAATGGAATATTAAATAATATTACTATTAATGGGTATACTTGTAAGGAGGTGAGTATATGATTGACAAGATTATAAAAGCGGTAATTGCTGTTATAGGCGCATCTTTGGGAGCAGTATTAGGTGTATTGCTAACTAACAGCGGTCTTCTTGAATTATCAAGTTTGCAGAATATTTTAGTAATAATTGGTATCAGTTTTGTTTTTGGAATAATATTTTTTCTTCTTTCTCCTAAAATTAAAAAGACCGGTTTAAGGATTATAGAAGCTTTAGAGGCAGAAATATTGAAATTTTCTACTATGGACATAATGCTGGGAGCTCTTGGACTAATAGTGGGATTCATAATAGCATTTCTTATAAGCCAGCCCTTATCCGACATAAAGTATATAGGTACTATAACTTCGGTACTTTCATTTGTGTTTTTTGGATATTTAGGCTTAAAGGTTGCTACAAGAAAAAAAGACGATGTTTTATGGCCTCAACTGTTGAATTTAAAAAAGTCAACAACGGTTAAAAAGGATAAGAATAAAAGAGATATGTTATCACCGAAAATTCTTGATACCAGCGTAATTATTGACGGAAGAATATCCGATATATGCAAAACTGGATTTATAGAAGGAACATTGGTAATTCCGGAATTTGTGCTGAAGGAGTTAAGACATATTGCAGATTCCTCTGACAGCCTAAAGCGCAACAGAGGAAGAAGAGGTTTGGATATTTTGAACATCCTGCAAAAAGACGATACTGTCAGTGTTGTTATTGAATCAAAAGATTATGATGATAATATTGAAGTGGATGTAAAGCTTTTAAAATTGGCAAAGGAATTAGGCGGCAAAGTATTGACAAATGATTTTAATTTAAATAAGGTTGCCGAGTTCCAAGGAGTTGAAGTGCTGAATATCAACGAGTTGGCAAATGCAGTAAAACCTGTTGTTCTGCCCGGTGAAGAAATGACTGTAATGATAGTAAAAGATGGCAAGGAGTCCGGTCAAGGATTGGCTTATTTAGATGATGGCACTATGATTGTTGTGGAAGGCGGCAAAAAGTGCATCGGCGATTCGGTAGTTGTAACCGTAACCAGTGTATTGCAAACCGCAGCAGGAAGAATGATCTTCGCAAAATTAAAAAATGTAATCAATAATAAAGCAGTGTAACCTGACAAGGGGACGCTGACAAGGGGACGGGGGTACTGTCACAAAAATAAGTTTCCAAATAATCTGGGGCACACCGAAAGGTGTGTCCTTTTTGTGACAAGGGGACAGAGTTGGTCTCCTTGACTTGTCCTCTTGTAGCTTATACAGAAATTTCATAGTATGAATGGGGAACCTGTGATATAATGGAAAGTGCTATGGATGAGGAACAAATGGGAGGGACAGATGTGAAAAAAAACTTTACTCCTCTTGGGGTTATGTGGACAGCTTTATCGATAAAGAGGTAATATCGGGTTATTCCAACATGGTAACATTAGGAAATCCTGCCCAATACAAGGGCGCGTCAGATTGGGCTAGGGACGGTCTTGATAAAGCTTCCGAATATGGTCTTATTACGGATAAAATTAAGGACAATATGAGCGGAGCCATCACCAGAGAGGAGTTTGCAGAAGTTGCAGTCAAGTTATATGAGCTGTATACAGGAAAGTCAGCTGAGCCGGCTCCTTCTTCAACCTTTACGGATACAACGAATCCGGAAATACTAAAAGCATATAAATTAGGTATCGTAAATGGTATTGGTGACAATAAATTTGCACCAAATGTTTTAATCAACAGAGAACAGATGGCCGCCATGCTAAACCGCGCTGTTCTAGTTATCAGCCTGGATGAGGATACGTTAATTGATGGAGCTCCTGCCTTTGCTGATGAAAAAGAAATAGAATCTTATTTTGTAAGCAATGTTAAATTTATGGCTAAAAAGGGCCTTATTAATGGTGTCGGTAACAATATGTTCGCTCCGAAAGCGACTTCAACAAGAGAGCAGGCTGTTATCATAGCTGTCAGGGTATATGAGACATATTCAGGAATGTGATGAAGGCCAGGGTAGCGAAGCCCTAGCCTTTTTTCTTTCGGGTCCTGCGTTCCCTAGAGGTATATTATTAATTGGTTTCGGTAAAAATAATTATGATTGACTATAAGGAGGACTCAGGATGATTGTTGTCATAAGAGCGGTAATATTGTATGGAGTTTTGCTGCTTGCCATGCGGATAATGGGAAAGGGTGATTTAGGAGAGCTGCAGCCTTTTGATTTGGTTGTGTCCTTAGTATTGGCAGAGCTTGCAGTAATGCCTATGGAGGATTTGGATGCTCCCTTATTGCATGGTTTGATAGCTACTGCCGTTGTTATGTTTTTGCAGTGCCTTATATCATATATTACGCTTAAAAGCAATTCAGCCAGGAAAATTATATGCGGAACTCCATCGATAATTTATGACCATGGAAAATTTAATATTAAAGATATGAACAAACTAAGGATTAACATAAATGATGTATTAGGTCAAATGCGGCTTAAAGGGTATTATAATTTTAAAGACATAGATTATGTAATAATGGAAACAAACGGAGAAGTGAGTATCATAGCGCCGGAAAGCCAAACAGCAAAAAGAGTTAAAAGGATTCCCATTGCTACTATTTTAGACGGGAAGATAATGTACAATAATTTAGAGAAATATAATATTTCAGAAGAGGAGCTTGACAAGAAATTGAAAAAGGAAAATCTGCGATATAAAGATGTGCTGTATGGTTTCATTGATGAAGACGAAAAATTTGTTTTTTACAAGAGGTAATTATGAGAATGGTGGTTATTTCGTTGATTATATTACTAATTATGATAGGCATATGGGCATGGTTTTACTATGGCTCCGTAGACCCTGTTACAACTTATTATTGGGATAATTTATCGACCTTGGCAGAAATTGTAAAAAAAGAAGACTGGGAAAGGGCAAAGGAAGACATTAAAATATATACCGACAAATGGTATGAGATTAAAAAAACTTGGATTTTCTTTTTAAATCAAAGGGACCTTGATAGTATTGACTCATCACTAAGGCAGCTTAATATTTATATTGAAAATGAAGAAAAAATATTGGCTCAAGCAGAGCTTGAGCACTTGATTGTTTTATTTTATGTAATTGATGAAAATGAATCCTTAACATTAGAAAACATCTTCTGATAACAGTACCCCCGTCCCCTTGTCATTGCAGTCTATGCTATGGTGTTTGAAAGGGTTCCGATTCCTTCGATAAGGCAGTCAACCTTGTCTCCCGGCTTGAGATATTTCGGAGGATTGAATCCTGCTCCTACGCCTGCCGGAGTACCTGTCAAAATTATGTCTCCCGGATATAGTGTTATACCGGTGGTAAGATCGCTTATTATGGCAGGTATGTCAAATATCAAGTCGCCGGTATTGCCCTTTTGTCTCAGCTCATTGTTTACATAGCTTTGAATTTTTAATTTGGGCGGGAAAGATATATTTGATTTATGTACAAGGTATGGACCTAAAGGGCAGAAGGTATCAAAGGATTTGCCCTTGTGCCACTGACCGTGGGATGTTTGAATATCTCTTGCAGAAATATCATTAGCAATAGTATATCCGAATATGCAGTTTTCTGCTTCCTCAACAGATACATTCTTGCATTTCCTACCAATTATTAGGGCTAATTCAACTTCATAGTCTAACTGTCTAACAAGATGGGAATGTGAATTAACAACATCTTCATGACCGATGGCAGGAGAAGCAATTTTGCTGAAATAAATAGGCTTCTGAGGTATATCCGAATTAACGTTTTTTAAACTCTTAACTTCTTTAACGTGGTCTAGATAATTTTTACCCAAACAAATTACATTTCTTTTCGGGTAGGGAATGGGTGATAATACTTTAACTTCGTTTAGCTTGATTGTTTCTTTGTATGTATCTATTATATCTTTTATTTCTTTAAGCTCAATAGTATCAAATTTTTCAATGATACCAAGCATATCCAAATCTTCAGCACCTTGAAATACTATCCAAGCCGGTATTATGCCGGTTTTTTCTTCGTTAAGAAAACCCACGGATTCTTTGTTATTATAGGAATAAGTTAATAAGAACATAAAGGCCTCCAATATTTTGTTTTATATAGACTATAATATAATTAGAATATTTTTTCAAGACAAAAGTATATGACAGTACCTCGTCCCCTTGTCATACGTCCCCTTGCCATAGTATTAATTATTGCGGGACGGGGGGCCTTGTGGTATAATCTTGAAAACGATATTTGCACGGAGGGCGACTATGAGTAAGCCTGCATTAAATGAATTACATAGGGAAATAATATTTAATTTAACTCAAAAGGAGTTTTTAAAAAACATAGATATTTCCGAAGAGAAGATACAATCTTATCTGATAAACAAGAACTTCCTTAAGAACCTATCGACTTTTATGAATAAAAAAACAGTCACATGCAAAAATATACTTAACCTGTCGGCTGATATTTTAAACAATCAGCAGATTGAACCTCCTGAGGACTGGCTGGGATACATATTTCAGTATGTATTGAATAAATCTTTTCCGGAGGCCGTTACAATAAAGCTAAATCCAGCATATGAAGTTTCGGTTATCATTTACCTTGAAATATTGAGAACGATTTTAAAATACTCACATAAAAACAATATGGGCAGTATTCCGAAGCTTGAGTTTTTAACTGAAGAAGAAATAGAGGACCTCCCTAACAAGCAGGAATACATGACTTTTTTAGATGTATTTGACAAGAATCATGTTTATGAGCTCATGATGCTTGACGGGGAGGTTAACGGTTACAATACCTTAAACCATGTTTCTGCCGTACATTATCTTGCCACCCATGTTGCAAGACAGATAAAGAAGGCGGGGGTTCAGGTGAACTTAGGCATTGTTTCCGGCTCTGCCGCCGGTCACGACATAGGAAAGTACGGATGCAAGGGATTGGAAAAAAGAAGGGTTGCATATCTTCATTATTATTATACAGACCAGTGGTTTATCAAGTATAATATGCCGGGAATCGGGCTTATTGCAGCAAATCACTCAACTTGGGATTTGGAGCTTGAAAACTTATCTTTGGAATCCCTCTTGCTTATATATGCTGATTTCAGAGTGAAGAACAAAAAGACCGATAAGGGCGAAGAAATGCATATTTTTTCTTTGACCGAGTCTTTTGATATTATTCTTAACAAGTTGGATAATGTGGATGAAGCCAAGGAAAAGAGATATATAAGGGTTTATTCCAAATTAAAGGATTTCGAAGATTATTTAGTAAGCAAAGGAATAAATACAGACCTCAGCTCCCAAGAGCCTGTGTTTGTTAAGCCGGTTGATTTTGCTCTTATTGACGGTTATGAAGTTGTGAATAATTTCAAGCATAAAGCTTTTGAGCATAATATTCCCTTAATGAGCAAGCTGAATAATGAAGTTACATTTACCGGTATGATTGAATCCGCCAGGAGTGAGACGGATTGGAAAAATATCAGGGCATATTTAAATATTTTGGAGGAGTATTCCATATATTTGTCTCAAAAAGAAAAGTTGTTTGCTTTAAGCTTCCTATATGAACTTTTGGTTCACAGGGAAGGGGATATCAGGAAATTAGCTGCAATTTTAATGGGAAAAATAATTGTTCATTATGATTTGGAATATACTAAGGAAATACCTGAGGATGTCAAAATAAAGCAAATTGATGAAAATGCCGGCTTATCATTATGGGATAAGTATTTGGGACTTTTCCTTTCTCCCGGCTACAAGGTAACCGATAAACAGAAGGAATGGATTGGTTATTCCTTAAGAGTATTTGTTGATTCCGTCATTAATTCTCCTAAAAATCTATCGAAAAAAGAATACTTGGAAGTATACTTAAAGCACCTTCACGGTGACATAAATGACGAAACAGCCAAATTTAACAGCTTGAATTCTCTTTTGAGCATTCCTTTGGAGCTGTATAATGAGGACCAGCTTACCTATGTTCTTAAGTTTTCCGTAAAATATATTAAGGAGCCTTCTTACAGCATAAGCCTTATGGCAGGGCAATTTATTCTGAAGGCTGTAAAACAGATAAAGGTTAAGGGTGAATGTCTCGGGGAGATATTAGATCTTATTACAGAACTTTCTCCCGATGAGGGCCTGTGCATGAATTATTTGAAATACAAGACGGCAGAATGTTTAAATGCACCTAATTCCTTGCTAAAAAAATATTCCTCCCTCTTATCAGGCAACTGGTACAAAACATCGGATATATTTTTAAACAATTTAAAGGCAGCGACCCCATGGAATGTAAAAACTGTAAGTATCGATTACATAATGGAGAATCTTTCTCAGAGAAATGAAGTTGCTCTCCTGCAGACTGCAACCCACTTAGCCAATCTTGTAAAGGTAAGTGCCATGGAATCAGTGAGAAACAAAGCAGGGAACTCACTTGTACAATTAGGTCCCATGTTTACCATAGACCAGAGAAATGAAATAGCCTTTGAGTTAATTAAAGGTCTTGAAATAGATGAAATGCAATATGCAAAGTATATTCCCGAATATTTGGGGCGCTTTGTAATGCTCTTGTCTCCAAAAGAGTTGGATGAGTTTATCACTGATTTGAAAAATATATACAATAATTCAAGCGAGCGATCCAGTGCCTTGGTTATACATACCTTTGGAGTAATGGTACAGTATTACCCTGAATATAAGGAAAGGTTCGGAGAGGACAAGAGTATTTTAGATAGAAGACTCATCAGAATGCTGGGGATAATTTTGGGAGGGCTTGCAAACTTTAACACTCAGGTAAAGCAGGAAACATTTTTGGTGATCGGCCAGTATATTTTCGGCTCCAAAATATTGAATCTCGAGCAAAAGTACAAGGTCTTTTCGCTTATTTATAAGAAGCTTTTAACCTTGATAAGCGAGAAGGAATTAAGCGAGCTGTTTTTTTTCAACAACTCTGCCTCATTTAATCACATATACAGGTTTATAAGCGATTATGAGTTTTTCTACGGCAAATTTGATATAAAGGAAAATAAAAGCATTGCATTTTTCCCCGGAACTTTTGACCCCTTTTCACTGAGTCACAAGGGAATAGTAAAGGAAATCAGAAATTTAGGCTATGACGTATACTTGGCAGTGGATGAATTTTCCTGGTCCAAGAAGGTTCAGCCCAGAATGATCAGAAGACAAATAATCAATATGTCCATCGCGGATGAATTAGGCGTATTCTTGTTTTCCGACGATATACCCGTAAATTTAGCAAACAATGAAGATTTGAGAGTATTGAAGTCTCTCTTTCCCAACAAGGATATCTACATGGTTGTCGGAAGCGATGTAATAATAAATGCAACAGCATACAAAAATAAGCCCGCAAAAAATTCAATACATTATTTTAATCACATTGTTTTTAAAAGGGCTAAGGATATTCTGAACCAAGAAGCCGTTAAAAAGGCTGAGGAAGCAAAAGGCAGGATAAAAGGGACCCTTGTCGAGCTAAAGCTCCCTGTTTATTTGGAGGATATAAGCTCAAGTCAAATAAGAGAGAACATAGACAATAACAGAGATATATCAAACCTGATTGACCCCATGGCTCAAAATTTCATATACGACAGGAATTTATACATCAGGGAGCCTTTAAACAAGTCAGTATTGAAGACAAAGCCCTTTGCAATAGAAATTGTTGAAGAGATAAGCAAAAGGGTTATTGATGAAATAGGTTATTACATTTTTAATGATAGTGAGCTTAATGAAAAAATCGGAGAAACTCTTAATTCCAAAGATATTAAACTGCTGATAATAAGGGACGCCAAGTACCTTAACATACTTGGATTTTCGGCATTCCATAAAATAAGCACTTCCGACGTATACTCGGAATTTAAAAGCTCCTATATTGCAAATTATGTGAGAGAAAAAACCTCGGGAAGGATTATTGTCGTAGACGGAATATTTGCAGCTCCAAGCAGGGCATATGACAGCATGGAGCAAATTTTAGTCACGGAAACCCTGTCTCATTGCATAAAAAATGATTTCACTTATGTCTTGTACAATAATACCTTAAGCGATTCGGATAGCCTTGAGCTGTTGAAAACCCTAAATCTTCAGGGGTTTATAAAGATTTGTGATGAAGGCACACAGAAAACGGTGTATGGGGTGGATATGAAGTTTCCCATCTGCCTTACGCTTAATTTGGAAAGCTTTCTTAAGGAGCCCTTGAACGAAAATCAATATGTTCACCAAGCAATTTCTTATGCAAGAAAAAGACTGCAAAAAGCAATGACTGAGCTTTATCACGGAAGTCTTGTGCTGTCAATAGACAATGACATGATAAACCAAATCCTGATAAACAAAATATGCAGTATGAACAAGGTGCCAAACGAACCACAGGAACCAAGAGTATTGGGAGAAAATATGGTGGTGCCTTTCGGAAATGTATTAAAGGGTATGGTTGTTCCAAATACCGTAACTAAATCCCTGCATACTGAAAAAGTATATTCTTTCGATGCCGCTAAATTTAAGATTATGGAATATCCTTTTTACTCACCCATCGAAAACCAGGTAAGAACCATAGAGTCCTTTGAGAAACCAGTGATTTTGGTGGATGACGTCCTGCATAAGGGATACAGGATAAAAGAAATAGACCCTATACTTAAAAGACATAATATTAATGTAAAAAAAATAATAGTGGGAATAATGTCCGGCAGGGGCAAGGATTTGATGGATATTCAGGGAAGAGAAGCAGACTGTGCTTATTATATTCCCAACTTAAGGCTATGGTTTAATGAAAACTTAATGTATCCATTTTTGGGAGGAGACGGCATATGGATTGAAAACGAAAATATTACGAATTTAATTCCTTCTATAAATTTAATACTTCCTTTTTATTCGCCCATGTTTATAAGGGGAGCTTCCAAGGAGGCAATTTACAATCTTTCAATGGTTTGTCTCGAAAATGCAAAGCATATTCTTCTCGCCTTGGAAAAGGAGTTTAAGGAGATATTTGAAAGAAACCTTACCGTTAAAAGGTTAGGGGAGGTGCTTTTGTCACCGAGACTGCCCTACTTGGGAGATAACATTTATTATGACTTAAACAAGGAAGCATCGGGTTTTATGGATGTGAGCATAGAATCTCTCTTAAAATTAGAAAGGATTATAAAATAATGTTTTACTATAGATTTAATGATAAGTATTTATTCTCAATGAAAGATGAGTACAATTACGAAAAAGTAAACAGTATTCCAAGCAGCTGCCAAGAATTGTACTTTCTTAACAAACTTAATAAGGAAAATTCTAAAAAATCATTTGCCGTAAATCATCCCTCGGATTTATTTATTAAAGAAGAAGGTTTGGATATGCTTAAATTGGATGACAAAAGCCATGACCTTCCGGAAAATATCCTTGAATTGATTGACAAACGGAAAATCAAGGCGGTAAATACGGCATACAATGATTATGAAGCTAATTTTTACATGGATGAATACAAGAAAAATAAAGTAAATATTTTAGCCTTGGGAGATGTGGGGAGCACCCTTTTAATCGGACTTAAGCTCTTGGGGAAAAATTCCATAAGCTCCATAGGCATATATGACAGAAGCAAGGATAAAATTAAGAGATGGGAATATGAAATGGGTCAAACGTCAT
Organism: Tissierellia bacterium; assembly: GCA_012519555.1. GTDB lineage: Bacteria > Bacillota > Clostridia > Tissierellales > Sedimentibacteraceae > Sedimentibacter. The sequence goes on from JAAYPY010000078.1 coordinate 10,796, forward strand.
TTCCCTTTGAAGATTTCCTGCCTGAGGTTCACGGCATACAAAGAGACGAGCTCTTTGACTGCCATATGTTTGTCTTTTGTGCTTCCAAGGGAGTTCCTCCCCTAGGAAGCGAAGGAATTGACGTGAGAATGGTTCAATTTGAAGAAAATGCAAAGCTTATAAAGGAATATGCTTCAATGGCGGCAGCTAAAGAATTTAAGGGGATATTTGCAGTAGTTTCAGACCCGGTCGATCTCTTGTGCCTGGCAGCCCTTAAAGAAGCCAGAGGCATGCTTTTGCCGGAGCAAATCAAGGGATACGGGCTGGGGGTTATGAATGCAAGGGCTATTTATTACTCAAAAAAATACAATAAATTTTCAATGTACCTTAAGGAAGGAAGGGCTTTCGGCCCCCATGGCAAGGACTTGGTAATCGCAAACAGCATAAGAGATTATGATGACGATCTATCAAAAGAATTGACCAGGTATGTGGTGGAAGCCAACTTAGAAGTAAGAAAGACGGGGTTCAAGCCCTATGTTGCTCCTGCCCTGTCCTCGGGAGCAATTTCCATAGTACATACTCTTGAGGGGAAATATCATTACAGCTCCAATTATTTAGCCGGCGTATACATGGGTGCTAAAAACAGGAACCTGCCTTCCGGCTTGGATATTGAAAAGATAAAAATGCCTGATAAGCTTTTTGAAAGAATTAAGGAAACTTACGAAAGATTGAGGGTACAGCCTTGGCCATTCTGACAAGGGGGCGGGGGTACTGTCATAAATTTTGGGGGGCGCGGCCCTCGTCATTCTGAACGCAGTGAAGAATTCCAATTTTTAGGGGGTTATATGAGCAAATTAACAGTATTAAAGTCGGGAATATCCAGAAGACTAGAAAAGATGCTTGAATTTTCTTTAAATGGATATGAATACGAGCTCATTACTAACATTGATGAAATGAATGATTTGCAGAATAAAAAAATATTATTTGCCATCGACCTATATGATACGGGAATGAATATCGACCATATGAAGATGCTTGAAAAAATTCGTTCATCAGGTCCTCATTTTATGAAAAACTCCATAGGAGGAATACTGATAAATTCCGAAAATGAATTGTTTTCACGGGGAGAGGCAAGAAAAACAATTTTTTATGCCAATATGGCAGGATGTATGTTTCCGGGTAAGCCTCTGTCTGAAGCTACGGGGTCACTTCGAAATTTCAAAACCCGTCAGACCATCACCGAAGGCAACACTTCTCTTGAAGATATGCTTTTGCAGGATTGCAGGGAAGTGGTGGACAGAATAGCTAATTACATAGTAAAAAAAATTACAGCCCCTAAAATATTAGCTCTTTATTCAGGTAATCCGAAAACATCAAACACATATGCTCTTTGGAAGATGGTGAAGGAAAATTTGAAGGGCTGTCAAATCAACGAAATTCACATAGAAAACGGCTCTGTAGTCGACTGCAAGGGTTGTTCCTACAAGGCATGCAAACACTATTCCCAAAGCACAAACTGCTTTTACGGAGGAATTATGGTTGAGGAAGTTTATCCAGCTATACTTGACTGCGATATTTTGATGATGCTTTGCCCCAACTACAATGATTCCATAAATGCAAACATGTCAGCAGTCATAAACCGCTTGACAGCCCTATACAGGAAAACCAAGTTTTATGATAAGCATTTCTATTCCATAATTGTATCGGGATTCAGCGGAAGCGACCTTATAGCTCAGCAGCTCATAAGTGCATTGAATATAAACAAAACTTTCATGCTTCCGCCGAAATTTGCATTGATGGAAACTGCCAACAATCCGGGTGATGTGGAAAAAGCTGAAAATATAAGAGAAAAAGCAAAAGAATTTGCAGAAAGTATCAAGACATTATCTTTTAGGTAAGAGTAAAGAAGTACTGATACGATAAAAAAACCACATACAAAAACTGTATGTGGTTTTTTATCGGGATGACAGGATTTGAACCTGCGGCCCCTAACACCCCATGCTAGTGCGCTACCAAACTGCGCCACATCCCGACAACACATTAAATTATAACGCAAATATATCATACTGTAAAGAGGTAATTTTTATTAATTTCTTATTGCATTTTATATTCCATTCTGTTAAAGTTTATGTATCCATGGTTATGGATAAATAAATTATAAGGATGTAATAATATGGATGATAAAGAATTATTCGGCTGCGGTTGTGAAGATGAAGATTGCGACTGCAATTATGATGAATTTGATGACGAATTCGGATGTGGCTGCGGATGTGGAGACCATGAAGAAGAAATAATGACAATAACATTAGAAGACGGAACAGAAGTTGATTGCGCAATTATTGCAATATTTCCTGTTGAAGATAAAGATTATATTGCTTTGCTTCCATTGGATGGTAACGAAGAAGAAGGGGAAGTTTTCCTTTATGAGTTTAAAGAGCATGAGGATGGAGTTGAATTGTTGAGCATAGAGTCTGATAGGGTATACGAATCAGTCACACAAGCCTTTGACGAAATTTTAGAAGAAGCAGACTTGGAAGAGCTGTTTGATGAGGACGAATACGAAGATTAGTACATAAAAAGGAACTGTATCTTACGGTTCCTTTACTGCATCTTCTTTATTTAAAAGTTTAATGCCGGAAATTATAGTTTCAAATTCTTTTTCCGGAATTTTTTCAATGATAGGTCCGAACAAGTTTGCTGTTTCAAAATTGGTATTAGTCAGTCTTATCATGTCTCATGATTGTTTCTTTAATAATTTTTCTTTCATGACCCACCCTGCTTATTTAATATTTCCAAAGATCCTTCACCGCTTATGGTTTCCTTTTCTAACAGGAATTCTGCCAATTCATGGAAAAACTGTTGCATTTAAACAATATGATTATCAGCATTACAATCATATAGTAATATATAAATGGTTTTTAGGATTTTTTCTTCTTTTATATATATTATAAATTATACCTATTAATTATTAAAACAATCTTAAAAATCAAAAGATTTAAGAAGATTTTGTAAATGTTAAAGTTGACATTTATTATTTGATATGGTAACAATATTATAAAAACCAAATTGAAAAAGATTTCGTCATACTGAGCGATGGATCCATTTTTTCAGGCTCAGCCCTCAGAATGACACAATTATTTATAGAAATAACATAAAATAAGTTAATAATAAGAAAAGGAGACAAAAATGGCATTTATTATAAACGAGCCTTCCAGAACATTTGGAGAATATTTACTTTTACCGAATTTGACCACAAAAGATTGTATTGTTGATAATGTTAATTTATCTACACCGATTACTCGATTTAAGAAGGGTGAAGTTCCTGAAATAAAGCTAAACATACCTTTTTCATCTGCTATTATGCAATCTGTTTCTGATAACAATATGGCTGTAGCCTTGGCGAAAAACGGAGGTATATCTTTTATATATTGCTCTCAGCCAATCGAAAGCGAAGCAGAAATGGTGAGGAAAGTAAAAAAGTACAAAGCCGGATTTGTAATAAGCGACTCTAATTTAACTCCTGAGCATACATTAGCGGATGTTTTAAATTTAAAAGCAGAAACCGGTCATTCTACCATGGCTATTACGGAAGACGGCTCTCCTACCGGAAAGCTTCTTGGAATTGTAACAGGAAGAGATTACAGAACAACTCGTGATTCTTTGGATAAAAAGGTGAAGGATTTTATGACCGGCAGGGAAAAGCTGATAACAGGTAAAGAAGGAATTACACTTTCGGAAGCCAATGATATAATTTGGGAGCATAAGTTGAATTCTCTTCCAATCGTAGACAAAGATTTTAATTTGGTATATATGGTGTTCAGGAAGGATTATTCTGAAGATAAGGAAAACCCCAATTCTTTGTTAGATGCTCAAAAAAGATATGTCGTAGGAGCAGGTATTAATTCAAGGGATTACAAGGAAAGGGTTCCTGCATTAGTAGAAGCGGGAGCAGATATTCTTTGTATAGACTCATCTGAAGGTTTCAGCCAATGGCAGTATGATACAATTAATTGGATAAAGAAAACATATGACGGCAAGGTTAAGGTAGGAGCCGGTAATGTAGTTGAGCAGGAAGGCTTCAAATATTTAGCGGATGCAGGCGCTGACTTTGTGAAGGTAGGTATCGGCGGAGGCTCAATCTGCATTACCCGTGAGCAAAAGGGAATAGGAAGAGGCCAGGCTTCCGCTGTAATGGATGTTGCCGCAGCCCGTGATGAATATTATGAAAAAACCGGTGAATATGTACCCATATGTTCAGACGGAGGAATTGTTTTAGATTATCACATTACCCTTGCATTAGCTATGGGAGCAGATTTTGTAATGCTTGGAAGATATTTTGCGGGGTTTGATGAAAGCCCTACAAATAAAATTAAATATGGAAGCGGATATGTTAAAGAATATTGGGGAGAAGGTTCAAACAGAGCAAGAAACTGGGCAAGATATGATTTAGGCGGGAAAACAGGACTTCAATTTGAAGAAGGTGTAGATTCTTATGTACCTTATGCAGGAAAGTTAGATGACGGCCTAAGAACTACTATCCATAAAATTAAATCAACCATGTGCAACTGCGGCGCAAAATCAATTAAAGAATTAAAAGAAACAGCAAGGCTTACAGTAGTATCCGCTACATCTTTAACTGAAGGCGGAGCTCACGATGTTATTTTGAAGAATCAATAGCATGAAATATTTCTATATTTCAAGAAAATTGTCGAAATTTAAGTTTTAGTTGCATAAATATTTTATATTTGATATACTGTATTTAGAATATTAGCCCCCTTGTAAAGAGTTATTTAATAAGTCTTTACCCTATAAAAAATGATTTCTTATAGAAATCATTTTTTACGTCTCATTATATCTGTCCTCTTAAAAATTAACAAATCTGTACCTTTTGAAAGTAATAGAATGAGCTATTATAGGTATGGGGACACACCTTCAAAGTCGTGTGACTCTTTTTGAGATGGTTTTTGAGAGAAGGTTTCTAAATTAATTGAAAGGATATATTATGAAAGAAATTCCTAAAATTATGGCAATTCAAGATATGTCGGGAGTAGGGAGATGCTCATTGACAGTGATTATCCCGATTATGTCGGCTTTGGGATGCCAAGTGTGTCCATTGCCCACGGCATTATTAAGCAATCACTCTGAATACAAGGACTTTTATTTTTTTGATTTTACAAATCATATGGAAGAATACTACTCATACTGGGAAAAGAATAATTTTTGGTTTGATTGTGTATACAGCGGATTTATAGGCTCTGAAGACCAAATAGATATCATTCTTGACATAATTAATAAGGTGAAGAATAAAAATAAAAAATCATTGATTGTTGTAGACCCTGTAATGGGTGACCACGGTTTTACATATGCTACCTATAATGATGAAATGATTGCGAAAATGTCGCATTTAGTTGAAAGAGCAGACATTATAACGCCAAATTTGACTGAAGCTAATATTTTGCTGGGTAAAAAGTATTGTAATGAAAAAGTTACCATTCCTCAAATAAAAGAATACTTGAAAGAGCTCTGCAATTTAGGCCCTAAAATTTCATTAATAACAGGTATAATGACGAGGAAAGACGAACATATCAATGTGTGCTACAACAGCCAAGAGAACAAGTTTTGGTTGGCGCCTTTTAACCATGTAAACAAAAGATATCCCGGTACCGGGGATTTGTTTACTTCTTTATTCTTAGGTTATTATATGAAAGGTAAGAGTCTTCCTGAGGCTATGGAAGAAGCAGCAAGATTTGTATCGCTTTCTGTTCTTATAAGTTACCAAGCTGGGGCGCCAAGTTCGGAAGGTGTAATTTTTGAAAAGATTATGAAAGAACTGTACAATGAAATTTCGGAATATAAATATACAAGTATTTAAATATAGATACAAAAAACAGCAGCCTTTTTAAGGCTGTTTTTTTGTGTTAATTTTGGAAAAGTCATATAAAAATATACCTTATTATAACAAAAGAGCTATAAAACGGGAGCGGGTAAAGAGTATACCATTGCTATGTTTTAGACAAAAATGGCAAGATTCATTAAAAAAAACTTGACCAAAGCTTTTTTTTGAAGTATAATTCTCCCTATGTCAAAAATTATGGGTTTTTAAAAAAGGGATTGCCAATAATGCATAAGTTTATACTTATGCAAAATTTAAGTGAAAAAAGTAAAGTTTCTACCTTTAATAGACTTATGAGTCAAATCAGTCAAGAAAAGATGAAGGTTGGTGGTAATATGAAAATAAAGGAAATATACCCAATTTTGATTTTAACATTAGTAATGAGCTTAATTATAACTTATGGTATCAGTGAAGGTAAGGTAATCTATGCTTTTACAAGGATTTTTGCCGAAGAATCTGCTATAGTCGAAGCAGAGGATGAAGAAACTAAAAGAATTAGAGCAAAGATCACAAAAGCAAAACTTACTCTAAAAGAATCACAGCATCATATTGAGAGTGACAGAGCAGAAAATGAGATAAGATTAGCATATAATAAGGATCAATATATTGACTACAAAGAAGCAGTCCAAGACCAAGAAGCGGCTTCACGAAGTGGCTTCAGGTTCAGCAAGGCATTGGATATGGCAGCTACAGCTTATGATTTATCCTATGAAAGCTGTGGAAAATATCCTGACCATCCTGAATATGGAATAACAGCATCCGGCACAAAAGCTCAGCCGGGTACAGTTGCGGTAGACCCTGATGTAATACCTTTAGGTACGAAGCTATATATTGCTTCTACAGATGGCAGCCCTGATTATGGTTTCGCAACAGCCCTTGACACCGGCTCGGCAATAAAGGGATACAAAATAGACTTATTTATGGAAAACAATCAAGATGCTTTGAACTTTGGCATCAGACAAGTTAAAGTCTATATTTTAGATTAATACCAATAAGTTTATAAGACATGGGGACACACCTCTATTTTCAGGCAAGTCACTGGAGTAAGAGGATGTCCCCAAATGCATTCCCTATGAATTTTTGTATGGTAATTTTGAGTAAAATGTTGTATATTGTTATTATACTAAAGTTTGAGAGGGAATTATGAAGAAGCCAATTTTTATAGGAGTATCGGGAGGAACGGGTTCAGGTAAAACAACAATAGTAAACAGGATATGCTCAGAGGTTCCGGAAAAGAGCGTAGCAATTATGGAGCATGATTCGTATTATAAGGACCAAAGTTCAATGACATATGAGCAAAGGTGCAAAACAAATTACGACCACCCATTTGCCTTTGATACTGACCTGTTTGTGGAACATATTAAGCAATTGAAAGCCGGGAAGTCTATTTTAAAACCTATATATGACTACGGAATACATAACAGGAAAAAGGAAACAGTCATTGTTGAGCCCAAGGAAATAATAATAGTGGAAGGACTCTTGGTATTTTACGAAGAAAGAATAAGGCAACTCTTGGATATTAAAATCTATGTTGATACGGATGCTGACATAAGAATTCTCAGGAGAATCATAAGAGATATGAATGAAAGGAAGAGAAGTCTCGATTCTGTCATCAGTCAATACATAAATACAGTAAGACCTGCTCATGAACAGTTTATTGAGCCCAGCAAGAAATATGCGGATATTATCGTAACTGAAGGAGGCAACAATTTGGTGGCTGTTGACTTGATGGTTACTAAAATAAGGTCCTTGTTGAATATGAGCAGTTCGGGAGAAACAATACATGGAGCAGATATCGATTAAGGAAATAATTGTGGTTGAAGGTAAGGCAGATGTTTCAGCTGTCAAGAGGGCTGTTGACGCTCAGGTGATTTCAACCAACGGTTTAGGTATAAATGACAAAATAATCAGTATAATAAAAAAGGCATCAAAAAATAAGGGAATAATAATATTGACTGACCCGGATTATCCGGGTAAGAAAATCAGGAATATCATAAGCTCAGAAATAGAGAACTGCAAGCATGCATTCATACCCAGGGACAAGGCAAATAAAGACGGAGACATAGGAGTAGAAAATGCATCAAGCGAAGCAATAATTGAAGCCCTTAAAAACGCCAGAGCTGAAATTGCAGAGAACAAGGGAGAATTTACCGGGGAAGATATGATTTACTATGGCTTGGCGGGAAATGACAATGCAGCTAAAAGAAGAAGCATGATAGGTGACGAGTTAGACATAGGGTATTGCAGCGCAAAGCAATTTTTAAAAAGACTTAATTCTTTCGGCATAACAAGAGAAGAATTGGAAGATGCCATGGATAAAGTAATTGAGGATATTTAATGGATGAAATAAAACTATATTCACCAAAAGTAATGATTGACATACTTGACAGGTATGGGTTTAAATTCAATAAAAGTTTAGGACAGAATTTTCTTATTGACGGGAACATAATAAAAAGAATTGCGGAAATAGCAGATTTGGATGACGGCTCAGGGGTCTTGGAGATAGGTCCGGGATTTGGAACTTTGACCCAGGTTTTGTGTAAGAAGGCAAAGAAGGTCGTTGCCATAGAAGTTGATAAGAACTTAGCAGAAGTTCATAAAGGCACTCTGAATTACTCCAATTTAAAAATTATATATGAGGATTTTTTGAAGGTGGATGTAAATAAAATTATTGA
>JAAYPY010000079.1 GCA_012519555.1 Tissierellia bacterium
CTATAGGCGAGCTAAACTTTAGGGCAGGGCATTATTATAAGGAATACCCCTATAAAGCGGATTTTAATCTTTTCGGTCACAGTTTTGAGCCCTGTCATTACAAAAAGGGTGGTACAATCGGCTTAAATGGGGTATTGAGTATTAATATAATTGATTTATCAAACAAGGGGGTATTTCATTTGAATTATCCGATTGGCACAAATCGATTAAGAGGTATGGAATCGAAAAAAGCGGGTTTATAAAGAAAGGGGATAGGCATGCTATTATTTAGGATTGGACCAAGGCATTTGTTTTTTAGAACCGAATATATCAATGAAGTAACTGATTTTTTGGTTACGAATCTCAAGGGAGAGATTACAGATTTTTGGAAGGCATTTGAAAAAGCATCTGAAAACTCAACAATTTGTTATATAACAGGTATAGATCATGAAAAGACTTATGTAGAGGATGCAAAGAAAATTGTGCTTATTAATGATGCGTCTTCGCCCATACTGTGTTCGATTATCAGCAGTAATATATCTAAGTTGCTTCAAAAGGTTGATATGGGACCGGCAACGGTGGTAATGCGTGTTGCAGGAGATGAGCATAAGCTGATAGACAAGCTGAAGGAGATTTTCGGCGGTAAAGAGGTTGATTGGATAGAAGGAATCGGAATAGGAGAGAAGGATGATACCATAATAGCTTTGACAAAAAAAGTACTAAACGGTCCTGTTGCTGATTTCTTGGATACTAAGCTCTTAATTTCAAAGCCTATCAGGGAAGTTCAAGAAAGGCTGCGATTAGAGGGGCTGAGATTAATAACTCAAAACTTGGATGACAGTCAGTGGTATGAGCTTAGAATTAATATTTATGATTCCTACGGTAATTATTTTAAACACTATGACAGGCTGATGTTTGTACTGTCAAAGTTAGAAATGGGAATGGTATTGGGAGAAAGCTGGACTAAGGACTTTGGCGTGCTTCTTTATTCGGTTTTGACCTACCAGGTGAGATTGTTTACATTTCATACCCCCATAGAAATAAAAAAAATATTGATGGCATTGGAATATACGATAGAAGGCGAAAGATTGGTTGATTTTGACTTGTATTATAAAAATAAAAAAGTTTACTGGTATGAAGCTAACAAGAAGAGAGGTAAAGGAAAGACCAAGCTTGATGAGGCTAAAATCTACAGGCAGAGCTTGTATGAAAAGCTGAAACCCAAGGACATCAAAACCTTAGAGGCAATGGAAAAATCGATTATTTAAGCTATAACCGACGAGGCTGAGTAATTCAGTCTCTTTTTTATTTGTAAAAATATTAATTTGTGATAAAATGTTTTAGTATTAATGCAATAATTGATGGAACATTTCTTTGTTTAGTACGTCAAAATAAATTGAGGTGATATAATGAAGAGAAGACTGATTTTTTTGATAGGAACGCTAATTTTAGCGGTCATAATCATAGCTCTTGTAAATAAATTAATAATAAATAAGGATGGAAGCATTCAAGAAGTATCCTTTAATGCACTTGTACTTGAAAATAAGGTAAATACCATATTGGTCAAACCTGAAGAAGGCTCATCTGAGCTTAATTCCAGCGATAAGATTGTTGTTAAAGTTCCCATAGATAATGCTGTTTTAAAAGATTTATCAGAATTCACCGAAGGCAGCAAAGTTAAAATTACTTATGACGGGATGATTATGGAAAGTTATCCTGCACAAATTAATGCATTTAACATAGAATTGCTAAAATAATTTCGGGACGGCTCTTTTCTTCTCGGTTTTGTTAAATAAAATTAAATTCTGAATAAAATATAGGGGGTTATCATGATATTCGATGAGAAAACCATTACATTAAAGAATGGGGAGGTATGTGTATTAAGAAGTCCCGAAACCAAAGATGCAGAGACAATGCTTGAATATTTAAAGAAGACAGCAGCTGAAACAGATTATTTACTGCTTTATCCCGAAGAGGTAACAATGACAATCGAAGAAGAAGTAAATTTTATTAATCATGTAAGGGAAGCTCCAAGGGGTGTAATGATTTGTGCCTTTATGGGCAATAAATTAGTTGGAACTACACACTTAATGGCTGTTGGTGAAAGATATAAAATTTCTCACAGGGCATCCTTCGGCATAGCAGTATTAAAGGAAGCATGGCATATAGGTATAGGAAATGCTCTCATAACTGAGATATTGAAGATTGCAGAGGAGGCCGGGTTCGAATTGGTTGAATTGGAAGTTGCAAGTCCAAATCACAAGGCAATAGAGCTCTACAAGAAATTTGGATTTAAAATATACGGCACCCGAGAAAACGGCTTTAAATTTAAGGACGGAACATATTGTGATGAGTATTTGATGTTAAAAAGAATAAATTAATATTTAACCGTCCGGAGTTAATCCTTGTAAAACTGCAAAATTGAAATTATTAAGGAGGGCATAATGAGTAAAGAGTTAGACAAGAAGTTACAAGAAGCACAAGAGAAAATAGACAGGCTGAATAAAATAAATTCAATTCTTGAGGAATTAAGAAGAGATGAAGCCCAATTAAGACATAAGGTATATGAATTAAAGGCAGTCTTGGATAAGGAAAATTTAGATGTAGAAAAATTGGATAATACAAATTTAGTATCTATCATTTATTCGATTATCGGTAAATTAGAAGGTAAAAAAGAAAAAGAACAAAGAGAAGCCCTTTCGGCAAAACTTAAATATGACCAAGCGAATTATGATTTGTACAGCATAGAAACAGAAATTTCAAAATTAATGGAAGAGAGGGAAAATTACATAGGCTGTATCAATGAATATAATACCTTGTATGAACAAAAAAGGAATTTATTGCTAAGCTCCTGTGAAGCTTCGGCAAATAAAATATTAGAGATAACAAAGAAGATAGAAGAATCAAAAAGAAATATAAGAGAGATTGGAGAAGCTGTTTCAGCAGGACAATCTGCAGTAAACAGCCTTGATTCTGCATTAAGCAGTTTGAGCTCCGCTAAGGGCTGGGGAACTTGGGATATGCTGGGGGGCGGACTGATTTCGGATTTAGCAAAACATTCCCATATTGATGATGCCATGAGGGAAGCAGAACACGCACATCAAAAATTAAGAGAATTTAAATCTGAATTAGCAGATGTAAGAATTAACTACGATATTAGCTTTGACATAGATGGTCTTGCTAAATTTGCGGATTTCTTTTTTGACGGCTTGATTGCGGATTGGTATATGCAATCTAAAATCAATAATTCCTATCAAAGTGTAGCAAATGTAAAAAATCAAGTTACAAGTACTATTTATAAATTGAAGCAGATGAAAAGCCGGGAAAAACAATATTTAGAAAGGTTGGAAAATGAGCTGAAAAACATAATTATCGGTTCATAGTTATTCGCTCCTCTCACGGGTATTTAGAATCTACAATATTGATAGTGGAATCCTTGCATATTGGAGAATAACGAGATACTTAGATGGGCTAGGTTTGATATATAGACTCAGAATATCCTGAGTCTTTTTTTTGCTAAAAATATGTATAGTTTTTCCTTATGGTTTTTAATAATATAAAATGTTTATATTTGTTGAGATTTATATTCTTAAATTTTGACAATAATTTTAAAATGTTTTCTATATAATTAAATCTACAAATTATTAAGGAATATTGGGCTTTTTTACTGATTTTTGTTAGATATTAACAAAGAAGTCCTTATTATTTTGGAACATCTTATAATAATTTAATAGTAGAATAGTATTAGAACAAAAATTGATGAGGTAATATATGGTTGCAGAAAGTATTTGTGAAGAATTAAAAACAATACTAAAAAATGACAACCTTATAGGAAAAATACATTCAGTTTTTCAAAATGCAATAAACATCATATCAAATGACAATCATTTCATTACGCTTATAACCATTGATAAACCAATGGCGCCACAGGCAATAAGACTTTTTGACATTAAATCCTTTTTAAATTATGAAATAGAGAAGGAAATGGAGATATCCTTCCGGAAAGAATATATATGGTTAAGGGATTTAAACATTAAGATAACTACTGATAAAGCATTTCTATGGAGCCCGAATCCTATATTTTCATACACTAAAGACAAAGAAGAAATTTTAATTAAATTAAGCATTATGGAGAAATATCTGCTATCCGGCAAGAGCTTTTGTTTATCTTTCTTGAATGCATTGAGCCGGCAGCACACGGGGTTTGAGCCCTTCTCCGATAAGATTTATTATGATGATACTTATCGCTTCATCAATGATAGATTTTTAAAATTTATTTATGCTTTTATGAAAGAAGAGGATTCTATCAAAGACTTGTCTAAAAAAATTATAGGTTTTGGAATAGGATTAACTCCCTCTATGGATGATTTTATTTGTGGAATGATGGTTTCAAAAGTATATTTATCTCATTATTTTAATCATAAGATTGATAGTGCCTTAAGAGTTAACAGCCTGATAATTGAGGATATAGATGGAAGAACAACAAGAGTCAGTGAAGAAATGCTGAAATTTTCAGCAAAGGGTTATGTTAATCAAGATATTCGCAATTTAATAATCTCACTTATATCAAAAGTAAGTATTGAGGAATTTGAAAGAAATATTAAAAAGGTTGCTGACTTTGGATTTTCTTCCGGAGATGACATTATTTCAGGCATTTATACATGCAGCAGTCTATTATTTAACCAGTATGCGGGGGGCAGAACATGGAAATTGTAAAATACAGTATCTTAAAGAACACCTATTATGATTCGGTAACACTGATGAATATTTCAAAGGAGATTAAAAAAAATGAATCTATAAAGCAAGCTTTAGTCGGAATGGGTACTGATTTAAATAAGGAATTGGCAGTGAATTTAAATCTAAGCAGCCCTGAATTGCAGGAAATCACCCCAAACGATTTCTTTGTAAGCGTGTTGACAGATGAAAATACAGCCATTGAAGATGTTATCAACCAGGTACATGGAATATTAAACCGTAAAAAAAGCTCAAGAAGTGATGACTACATGCCAAAAACATTGGACTCCGCCATAAAATATGAGCCGGATTCGAATTTGGTTTTGATTTCACTTCCGGGCGAATATGCAGCTCAAGAGGCTAAAAAAGCCTTAAACAACAATCTAAACGTAATGATTTTCAGTGACAATGTAACAATTAAGGAAGAAAAAGAATTGAAAGACTTGGCAATCAGCAAAGGGCTTTTGATGATGGGTCCTGATTGCGGTACGGCTATCATTAATAATGTTCCTTTAGCCTTTGCCAATGTGGTCAGAAAAGGCCATATAGGTCTAGTGGGAGCTTCCGGAACCGGACTTCAAGAAATTACGGTACTTATTGACAAGCTTGGAGAAGGAGTCTCTCAGGTTATCGGCACAGGCGGAAGGGATTTAGACAAGGAAATAGGCGGCTCAATGATGCTTTTAGGATTAAAAGCACTTATGGATGACCCGGAGACCCATGTCATAGTATTGATATCAAAACCGCCGCATCCTGAGGTGGCAGAAAAGGTTCTTAAGCTGACAGAGAATATCAATAAACCTCTAGTGGTGAATTTTATCGGAGGCGACAAAGATATGATTGAAAAGCATAAAGCATATGCTTGTATATCTTTGGAGGATGCTGCCAGAAAGGCAGCAGCTTTAATACGAAATGAAATGGTTGAGGATTTTACGGGCTTTAGTCAACCAATCGAAGAAATAAATAAAATCGTAGAAGCTGAAGCGGGGAAATTTGTACAAGGCCAAAAATATTTCAGAGGATTTTACACAGGTGGGACCTTAGCAGGTGAAGCTATGAATTTATTGGGCAAAGACTTTGAAATATACTCAAATATTCCCTTATCTCCTGATTTTAAATTGGAAAATGTTATGGTAAGCTTCAAAAATACTTGTATAGATTTTGGAGATGATGCTTTTACTATAGGCAAACCGCATCCGATGATAGATCCTGCTGCAAGAATTGAAAGACTATTACATGATGCACAAGATGACGAAGTTGCAGTAGTTCTTATGGACTTTGTACTGGGATACGGCTCTCACAAGGACCCTGCGGGAGAAATGCTTCCTGCAATCATAGAAGCAAAGAAGTCAATGAAGGAAAGGGGGAAATATTTAAGCATTATTGGATATGTATGTGGTACTGACAAGGATCCGCAAGGATTAAGGGAAACCGAAAACAAACTTAAGGAGGCAGGGGTTGTTTTAATGCCTTCAAATGCACAGGCTGCTAAGCTTACAGGATTAATATTAAATAGGGTTAGCAAGGAGAGTGGTTTTATTGAATAAGGTAAATGAACTTTTTAATAAGGAGCTTAAGATTATTAATATGGGAATCGAATCTTTTTACACTGATTTAAAAGAACAGAAGGTTAAAGTTATACATGTAGATTGGAGACCGGTTGCAGGAGGCAATAAAAAGCTCTCCTCGCTATTATCGAAGCTTAAATAATTCATAAGGAGTGGTGTACATGATAGCAGATAAAATTGCAAGTGCTAACAGAAAAGCTTTACAGAGAATACTTAATGGTCGACCTGTACTGATAAAAGTAGGAAAAGCAGGTGATGAGATTCCGGGAATGACTAAGAAGACTATATTACATTCGGGGCCACCTGTTAGCTGGGAGAGAATGAGCGGTCCACAAAAAGGTGCTGTAATCGGTGGATTAATCTATGAGAGGTTAGCTTCAAATGAAGAGGAGGCAAGGGCGCTTGCAGCCTCCGGCGAGATAACATTTGATTCTTGTCATCATCATGGTACCGTAGGACCAATGGCAGGTGTTGTAACTTATTCAATGCCTGTGTGGGTAGTCGAGAATAAAACCTATGGAAACTTTGCATATTGCACCTTTAATGAAGGTCTTGGAAAGGTTTTAAGAATGGGTGCATTTTCAAATGAAGTGATTAATAGACTGGACTGGATGGAGAATACTCTTGCTCCTCTTATAAAGGAAGCATTGGAAATCAAGGGAGAAATAGACCTTAAGACTATGATAGCACAAGTTCTTCAAATGGGAGATGAAGGTCATAACAGAAACAGGGCAGGAACTTCACTTTTAATCAGAGAGCTTGCCCCGGCCATTGTCAGAACAAAATTCTCCGAGAATGAAAAGGTAGAAGTCCTAAACTTTTTAAATGGCAATGACCATACTTTTTTAAATTTGTCCATGCCTGCATGTAAGTGTACTATGGACCCGGCAGGAGGAATAAAGTATAGTACCATTGTTTATGTTATGTCAAGAAACGGAACTGATTTCGGAATCAAGGTTTCCGGTCTTGGAGACAGATGGTTTACAGCTCCGGCAGAAATAGTAAAGGGTTTGTATTTTCCGGGATTCACTAAGGAGGATGCCAATCCTGATATAGGAGACAGCTGTATTACTGAAACAATGGGAATCGGCGGTTTTGCAATGGCATGTGCAGTCCCTATAGTTCAATTTGTCGGGGGAGCTGTGCAAGATGCAATTAATTATTCAAAACAAATGTATGAAATAACTGAAGGTGAAAACTATGTTTACAAGATACCGGTTCTTGATTTTCGTGGAACCGCAACAGGCATAGATATTCAAAAAGTTATAGAAACCGGTATTCGACCGATTATCAACACAGGCATAGCTCATAAAAACCCTGGCGTAGGACAGGTGGGAGCAGGCTTAGTAAGTCCGCCCATGAAATGCTTTGAAGACGCATTGGAAGCATTTGTCAAAAACTTGGAGGCAGAAGGAGAATTATAAGAATTAATTAAATATTAAAAAGGGGGATTTGAAATGAATTTATTAGAAAATTGGGGAGATTTAAAAATTATCGATTTGACACAGAATATCAGCCATCTAACGCCGCCATGGCCAACCTATGAACCGCTTCAAATTAAATTCTTTAAAAGATTGGCACCAAACGGCGCAAATGGACAACTGATCACTACTTCAAACCACGTAGGTACACATCTTGATGGTCCCATGCACTTTGATACTGCAGGAAGAGATATCGCTTCCCTTGAACTTGAAAAGTTGGTAGGACCTGCTGCTGTTGTTGACATTTCCGATATAGCTGAAGATTTTGGAATTTATACACCACAAGATATTATGGAGAGAGTTGAAGTTAAAAAAGGAGACATTCTAATAATCAACACCGGCTATCACAAATATGGATGGGACCAACCATTAGCTGATGAAAGAAGATATATGCTCAGACATCCCGGCCCTTCGATGGATTTTGTAGACTGGGTTAAGGAAATGGAGATTAAATGGATTGGTGTTGATTGTGGTTCGGCTGACCACCCTATGAATACTAAGATTCGAGACTGGGAGCCTAAGGAGGCTGAACAATGCAATGCATACATGTTGAAAAAATTTGGCAAGGGCTTAAATGAAATATATCCATGGCCGGATGTGTATCAAGCAATGCACGTAAAGGTATTTATCAAACCTTACGAAATAATCCATGCTGAAAATTTAGGAGGGGATATTGATAAACTATCTAACAAACGTACAATTGTAGGATGCTTCCCATGGAAATTCCAAGGAGGAGAATCATCAATCTGCCGCATAGTAGCATTTGAGGGATAAGAATATATAGATAATAAGGCTTAAATATTAAATTGGAGGAAGATATGAAATCTGCTTTAGATAATATTAGAGTCCTTGACCTTACAAGGGTTTTAGCCGGTCCTTATGCTACCATGCTTCTTGCAGACTTAGGTGCGGATGTAATTAAGATTGAAATGCCCGGAAGCGGAGATGATTCAAGACATTTCGGGCCTTATGTAAACAATGAAAGTGCGTATTTTATGGCTATAAACAGAAATAAAAGAAGCATGACCCTTAATCTTAAAAATGAAAGTGGAAAAGAAATCTTCTTAGAGTTGATAAAAAAAACGGATGTATTAGTAGAAAACTTTAGACCGGGTACCATGGAAAAGCTAAGTTTAGGTTATGACAAACTTATTGCATTGAATCCTAAGCTGATATATGCCGCAGCTTCAGGCTATGGTCATACGGGACCCTATAGTCAAAGAGCTGCTTATGATGCTGTAGTTCAAGCCATGGGAGGAATTATGAGCATCACAGGTGAAAAGGACGGCAAGCCCATGAGGGTCGGTACGTCAATTGGGGATATAGCGGCAGGATTGTTTACAACAATCGGGATATTGTCGGCATTAATAAGCAGAAACTCTAGCGGCAAGGGTCAAATGGTTGATGTTGCTATGCTGGATTGTCAGGTGGCTATGCTGGAAAATGCTATTGCAAGATATTTTGTTACAGGTGAGGTCCCAAGACCCTATGGGAATCGACATACATCCATTGTGCCCTTTGAAGCATTTGACACATCGGATGGAGAAATAATGGTGGCTGCAGGAAACAATGCCCTTTGGAGGAAATTATGCAATATCTTGAATTGCAGCGAACTGATTGATGACGAAAGATTTAAGGATAATTCCGATAGAAATGAGAATTACGATGAATTAAGACCACTGATAGCAGCTCGTTTTTTAACTAAAACAACAATAGAGTGGCAGGGAATATTAGATGATGAGGGAATACCTAACGGCCCTATTAACACCATCGATAAGGTTGTTAATAACATTCAGGTTTTGGCAAGAGATATGATTGTAGATGTTTATCATCCTCTTGCAAAGAACTTTAAGATGCCGGGAATACCCATAAAACTCAGCGAAACCCCCGGAAGTATTCGAACTCCTTCACCAACACTTGGACAACACACAAAGGAAATATTGAAGGAATGTCTTGGATTTGATGATGAGGCTATAGAGAAATTAGCTGAAGGGGGAGCGATTTAAGCACTGAGTGTTTGCCATGTTATGCTTGTGAGGTGAGAGCATGTATAAGTCATCGGGAATTCGAATAGAGGAGCTTTTAAACTTTGACATTATGAAAAATTGCAAGGTGTTGGCGGGAAGCGGCGGATTAGGCAGACTTATAACAAAGGTAAATGTAATGGAAGTACCTGATATTTTAAATTGGGTTGAAGAAGGGGAGTTTCTGCTTACAACCGCATATTCCATGAAGGATGACCTTGAAGGCTTTAAGGAATTAATTATCCATCTTAGTCACAAGGGTTTGGCAGGTATGGGGATTAAGACAAAAAGATATATAAACGAAGTCCCTGATTCAATTATACATGCAGCTGATGAATTAGATTTCCCTTTAATCGATATATCCTATGAATTATCTTTTTCAACAATAATATCCAAGGTTTTCACCGAGATTTTATCCTATGAAATTGATAGCAGATATAGAATCGAATTTATTGAAGACCTTTTGTCCAATGATGAAAAAAAATACAAGAAAGCTTTGGAAATGGCTTCATATTTTGATTTTGACCATTCTCTCAAATATGCAGTCGGGGTAATATTCTTAAAAAATTCATATCAGATGGAACAAAGACTGATGAGTATTGTTAAAAAAATAAATGATGGTATTTATCCAAAGGTGATTATCGGCAATAAAAGCAATAAGACTATTATTCTTTACGGGGCGGAAAAAGAGGAAGATGATAGCAAGGTAAAGGGAGACATCAAATTATTATGTGATGAAATCCTAAGATACGCAAAATATAAGAACATAGAGAATATTGCTATCGGAATAGGAAGAATTAGTTCCGATTCAAGAGAGCTTTATAGAAGCTACAATGAGGCCAATAGAACAATTGAATACTTGAATAACTATAAGCACAAAAAATTTGCCTTCTTTGATGAGCTTGGAATTTTTCGTATTCTATCCTCTGATGAAATAAAACAGGATCTTAAGCAGCTATATCTTAACCTGTTGGGCAGCCTTATAAAATACGATAAAGAAAAGGGAACAGAATTTATTGATACCTTAATAAGCTATTTTAAACATTCAGGTAACTTAAAAAAGGTTTCTGAAGAAATGTTTACACATTACAATACTATCATCTATAGAATTCAGAGAATAAAGGAGATTACCGGCATAAATTTCGAGGATTACGATGAAAAACTAAATCTCCAAATTGTTCTTAAGATACATGAACTAATAAAACACAATGAATGACAATCACAATCAGAAATATGAAATTTGGCATACGTTTACTTTAAAAAATAAATAAATAGGAGGTTTCATTATGGAACAAGAAGTAAACATTGTAAACAAGCAAGTGATAACCGGTTACTTACCTGATGAAAAGCCGCAGTTTATTAAGTTGATACTTTTTGCCTTACAGCAGATTGTAGTTATGTTTCCTGCTACAGTACTTGTAGCCTTAATAACCGGATTTCATGTTTCGACAACAATATTTGCCAGCGGTTTAGCTACCCTTGGATTCATACTTATTACAAAAAGAGAAATTCCACTCTATTATGGTTCAAGCTTCTCCTATATTACTGCAATTGCATCTATAATGACAGCAGAGCAATTTGCAGCATACTCTCATAATGACAAGATTGCTATAGCCCAATTCGGTATAGTGATGTCAGGTTTTGTTTCAATAGTTGCAGGATTAGTAATCAAAAAAGCCGGCAAGGAAAAAATAGACAGGGTTCTTCCTGCAACAGTAACAGGTGCTATTTCAATGGTTATTGGATTGTCCTTGGCTGCAAATGCCATGGGTAATGCTTCATCTATACCGGCAGGGGTGGCAGAAGCAAATATACCTATTGCGGCTAATTATGCATGGGTAATTGCATTAATAACATTATTATCAACGATATTGTATTCGGTATATATAAAGAAGGGTACCTTAAGTCAGCTTCCCATCTTGTTCGGATTAATTACCGGTTATATATCGGCAATGATTATTGGAGGAATCAGCGGCATACCATTTATTACCTTTGACACTATACAGTCAAGCGGTGTATTCAATCTCCCTATTTTTACGCTGCCAATCCCAAGTATGGCAGCAGTATTTGCGATTATGCCAATAGCAATAGCGACTATACCGGAGTCAACGGCACATATATATCAATTGGATATCTATGTGAATGATTTGGCAAGGAAGAAAAACTCCAAAGAATATGATTTGGCAGGAAAGCTATGGCTTAATTTAGTCGGAGACGGTTGTGGAGATATCATTTCCGGATTTATAGGCGGACCCGCAGGTACAAACTATGGTGAAAACATCAGTGCAATGGCTATTACCAGGAACTTTTCTGTTCCGGTATTAACAGCAGCAGCTATTATTACAATGATTATTTCATCCTTCACTCCTCTAATTAATGTAATTTATTCAATTCCAAATGCCGTAATCGGAGGATTGTCCATATACCTGTTCGGAGTAATAGCTGCCCAAGGTATAGCTATAATAATTGAAAAAGAAGTTGATATGTTCAGCTCTAAAAATCTTGCGGTTATAGCTTTGATATTTATAGTCGGGCTTGGAGGAACTTACGGATTTCCGGGCGGAATGATTCCCATATTCGGTACTTCTTTTCCTGCAATAGCAACTGCTGCATTATCAGGGATAGTTCTTAATTTAGTTCTTTCAATAGGAGAAAAACATTAATATCGGCTCTAGTGCCGCAATCCGGACTGAAAGGTCCGCTTTCAGTCCGGCATTAAATAAGACGAGAAGGCAGGCATATAAATGAATGTAAATCATAATAATTTTCAACTTTTAGAAGCAACAATTTCATCTGTTCATGGAGCTATGGAAAGAGGAGAATTAACCTGTCAAAAATTAATAGAGATGTATATTGATAGAATAGAGCAATATGATAAAAAGGGACCAAGACTTAACTCCATAATCAGTGTAAATCCAAAAGCTTTAGAGCTTGCACAGGAGCTGGATGAAAGGTTCAAAAAAGAGGGTTTTACAGGAAAGCTTCATGGTATTCCGGTACTCCTTAAGGATAATGTAAATACCCGTGATATGCCTACTACTGCAGGGTCAAAGAGTTTAGAAGACTATATACCGAAAAGTGATTCTGTTTTGGTCAAAAAGCTTAAAGAAGCAGGTGCAATTATACTGGCAAAAACTAATCTTCATGAGTTTGCAATCTGGGGTGAAACAAACAGTTCAATATTAGGTCAGACATTGAATCCATATGATTTAACCAGGACTCCGGGAGGTTCAAGCGGGGGCACAGGGGCAGCCATTGCCGCAAATTTCGGAATAATCGGCATTGGAACAGATACCATTAACTCGGTTCGCTCTCCGGCTTCAGCATGCAGCTTAGTTGGATTTAGACCTAGCCTTGGATTAATCAGCAGAGAAGGAATTATTCCATATTCCTCAACACAGGATACAGCAGGGTTAATCATGCGTACGGTTGAGGATACAGCAAAGGTTTTAGATGTTCTTGCAGGGTATGATGCAAAGGATCCCCTTACAGCTTGGTCAAAGGATAGGATTCCGAAAAGCTATGCAAGTAATTTAAATAGGGATGGATTAAGGGGAAAGAGAATAGGGGTGCTGAAAAGCTTCTTTGGCAAAGATGAAGCGCATAAAGAGGTTAATGAGATAATAAAAAACTGTATTGAAATAATGGAAAAGTTCGGGGCAATTATAGTACCTGTGGAGGAAAATTTGGATTCTGACAGAATAGTCAGCGAAATAAGTGTACATATGTATGAGTTTAAGACTGATTTGGATAATTATCTTAACTCTCTTGGAAATTTAGCTGAGGTGCACTCTCTATCAGACATTATTGCTTCAGGAAAATATCATGAGGGAATTGAGGAGAATATAAAAAAGGCAAGGGCTCTTGATATAGAGTGTATGGAATATAAAAAACGAATTATCAAGAGAATTTGGTTAAGGAATTTTGTAATGAATATTTTAGCCGAGTATGAATTGGATACTATTGTCTATCCCCACCAAATGAGATTAGTTGTAAAAATCGGGGAAAATCAAATTGAAAGAAACGGAGTACTTGGCTCCGTTACAGGGTTTCCATCTTGTGTTTTGCCTGCGGGATATACAAGACCCACAGATACTGCACCGATTGGCGTACCTGTGGGTATGGAGATGCTGTGTAAGGAATGGGATGAATTAATGTTGTTTGAATTAGCTTATTCATTTGAACAAGTTACAGGATTCAGAAAAGGACCAGTTTTATAAAAATCCTTGTTAGTTAAATTAAACTTAGGGGGTAAGGTTATGTTAAGTAAGTTTGATTATTACAAACCGGTAAGTTTAGAAAAAGCAACAGAATATCTGAATGAAAATTCAGAGACAAAGATATTAGCCGGCGGTACTGATCTATTGATATCACTCCAAAAAAATAAGGAAAGATGTAAGCATATTTTAGATATAAAGGCAATCCCTGAATTAAACAGATTTACATATACAGAAGGCAGGGGATACTTTATTGGTGCCGCTATAACAGTAAACCAAATATCGGAAGAAAAGTTATTAAGAGAAAAGTATCCGGCAATAAGTCAAGGAGCAGATGCCTTAGGATCTTATCAAGTAAGAAATCGTGCTACCATGGTTGGTAATATTTGCAATGCTTCACCGGGTGCCGATTTAGCTGCTCCCTTATTAGTATATGATGCCAAGGTTCATATAGCTTCAAGTGAAGGAATCAGAGCAACAGACTTATGTGATTTTTTTACCGGAGTTAAAAAAACAATATTAAAACCAAAGGACCTAGTGATTGGCATATCGATTCCTGATGTTGAGCGAGGAGACAGGAGTGTATATTTAAGAAAATCCCGAATTAAAGGTGCCGACTTATGTAATGTGGCTATAGCATTAAGAATTAATCCGGAAAACAAGTTATCAATTGCTTTAGGAGCTGTTTCAACCATACCAATGCGACTATTTGAATTAGAGAGAAAAATAGCCGAAAGAGAACTGACTCCCGAGCTTGGCGATTGGTTGGCAGCAGAAATAAAAACATATATTAACCCAAGAAGGGACAGTATTCGTTCTTCACCCGAATATCGTTATTTAATAACCGGCGTCCTTGCAAAAAGGGGATTATTAAAGCTTATTGATAAGGAGGGAGCATAATGTGCGATCATGAAGTAAAAACCAATTGTTTTGAATATATTGACTCACAAATGCCGCCAGTACCTCTTGAGCTGAATGTAAACGGAGAAAGCATATATGAGCTGATAGACCCTGCCATGACCTTATTGGACTTCTTAAGGGTGTCTCTTAAACTGTTTGGAACCAAGGAAGGCTGCAGAGAAGGTGAATGCGGTGCCTGTACTGTTATCATGAACGGCAGGGCGGTTCCCTCATGCCTGATATTAGCAATTGAAGCTCAGGGAGCTGATATTATAACAGTTGAAGGTCTGTCGAAAAATGGTGAGCTTTCAATTTTGCAGCAGGAATTTATCAAGGAAGATGGCTTGCAGTGCGGATTTTGTACTCCCGGCATGCTGATGTCTGCTAAAGCTCTCTTAGACAGGAATCCAAATCCGACGGTTGATGAGGTAAAGGAGGCAATAGCAGGAAATCTCTGCCGTTGCACAGGATACAAGTCAATTATTAATGCAATTTTATCTGCGGCAAAACGGGAAAGGGAGGCGTTAAGCAATGGATAAAAGACAATATAAATATATAGGTAAATCACCGGACAGGTCAGAAGCTTTGGAAAAGGTAACCGGCAGGGCAGCTTATGTACACGATATGGAGCTTCCGGGCATGCTGTATGCCAAAGCCCTGCACTCACCATATGCACGAGCTAAAATTGTTTCTATAGATGTATCGGCTGCAAAGGCACTTCCTGGTGTTAAGGCTGTATTAACCGGAGAGGATGCCCCTTACTTGGTGGGTTTGTATATGATAGATAAGAGAATTATCGCTAAGGATATTGTCAGATATCAGGGTGAGGTGGTAGCTGCAGTTGCAGCAACCGATGAAAGGATTGCCGAGGAAGCTGTTTCATTGATTAAGGTTGAGTATGAAGTATTGCCTTCGGTACAGACTATTGATGAAGCTTTGGAGGCAAAAATATTGGTTCATGAGGATATCAATGATCTGGAATATATGAAGGGAGTATTCTTCCCCCAGAAGGATTCTAATATTGCCAGCTGGAACAAGACTGTAAGGGGCGATGTAGAAAAAGCCTTTGAAGAATCATACCTTGTGGTAGAAAATGAAATGTATTTACCGGCTGCAGCACATACTCCTCTTGAAACACACGCGGCAATTGCTGAAGCAGACCCTTATTCGGATAGGATTAAAATATGGTCATCAGCCCAATCCCCCTTTGCTGTCAGACAGTTGATGGCAAAATCATTTGGAATAGCAGAATCCGATATTCAAGTTATAATCCCCTATGTTGGCGGCGGATTCGGCGGTAAGGCAGGTATTCACTTGGAGCCCTTGTCAGCCTTATTGTCCAAGGCATGTAAGGGACGCCCTGTTAAATATAAGGCTACACGGGAAGAGGAATTCAATCAATTGCCAACCCGGGCAGCTATGAGAGGAAGAATTAAGACGGGAGTAACAAAGGATGGCAAAATCACTGCAATGAAAGTATACTATGATTGGGACAGCGGCGCTTATGCAGATTATGGCGTAAATGTAGGAAAGACTGCTATTTACTCCGGCGCAGGTGCTTATGAAATACCGAATGTTGAAATTCATTCCAGAACTCTCTATACAAATAAAGTTTTCAGTACAGCTTACAGGGGATTCGGGCATTTAGAAACTCATTGGGTTATCGAAAGACAAATGGATATGGTTGCCCAGAAGTTAGGCATTGACCCATATGATTTCAGGATGATAAATATATTAGGACCTGGCAAAACAACTGTCAGCGGAGAGGTAATAACTGAATCAACGGGAAGTCCCTCAGACTGTTTAAAGGCAGTTGCCCGGGAAATTAATTGGACCGGTTATCAAAGTGAGGAGGAGCGTGAGATTCAAAGGAAGACAGGTAAAGTCCGAGGCAAGGGACTTGCCCTATTGCATAAGGCTCCTGCTATGCCTGCTTTTACTTCTACCGCCTCCATAATACAAATTGATGGAGATGGAAAGGTCAAGGTTATGATAGGTGCCATAGATATCGGACAGGGTGCAAACACTGCCATGAGACAAATTGCTGCCGAGGTACTGGATATACCATTAGAAAATGTTGAAGTTGTATGGGAAAGTGATACTCAAAAGAATCCATATGATTGGCAGACTGTTGCTTCAAAGCTCACCTTTATGGGTGGCAACGCAGTGATAAAGGCTGCAGAGGATATGATAAAACAGATGAAGGAAGTAGCTGCACAGGTATTTAGATGTGATGTTAGTAAATTATCTCATGGTGACGGATATATCTACCATGTTCATCATCCTCATAAAAAGCTGTCCTATGGAAATCTTGCAAGAGGTTACTCCTATGAAAACGGAAATGCTATCGGCGGAGTGATTATAGGCCGTGGGACATATATTGCAGACGGACTTACAAATCTTGACAAGGAAACAGGGGAAGGTCTTCCTGCATTGGTATGGACATATGGTGCTCACGGGGTAGATTTAGAAGTGGATTTAGAAACAGGGGATGTACATATATTAAAGATTGCTTCAGCCTTTGATCTAGGTCAGGCAATAAATAAAAAGATGATAGAAGGTCAGATAATGGGAGGAGTGCTCCAAGGGATCGGTTCAGCTTTATCTGAAGGGCTGAAATTCAATGCTGAAGGGAAGCTGCTAAATCCAACATTTACAGATTATAAGATTCCTAGCGCTAAGGATATTCCGGATGAAATAGTACCTATATTGATTGAAAATCCGCAAGCCGACGGACCTTTTGGGGCTCGGGGCGTTGGAGAGCATCCAATGATATCCGTTCCGTCCGTAATAGGAAACGCTCTATATGATGCTTTAGGTATCAATTTTCATAAACTACCTTTAAATCCGGAAAATATTGCATTAGCAATTGCTGCCCACCATACCTCCTGAGGATAGCCTAAAATCTCAAAATTAAAAAATATATTCTTTCATTAATCTGTAAGAACTTCGAAAGAAGTTCTTTTTAATGTTAATTATTATTCACGACTTTTAATAAATCTAAAACTTGACATGATATTAATTTTTATGTTAGAATTTTCAAAGGAGAAATGGTGTCCTATATGTTTCGGCAGGACACTATGTTTTTAGCGAGGAGGATGCTATCTTTGGGTGAGCACCACAATAAGGAAAAACCACCAAGGAAATACAATGAAATTTTCCGTGCCTTAGCTGACTTTTCGCAGATAGGAGTGACTATAGCAGCATCGGTATTGGTCGGTGTATTGTTAGGGCAATTTTTAGATGACAAATTTGGCACGGAGCCATGGTTTCTTTTGATTTTTTCTATTTTAGGTGTGGGGGCTGGAATCAAGTCCTTATTTAATATAGCTAAAGACAGAAGGGATTAACCGAGAGATTATAGGATGGGAAATTATGAGATTATCTGATTTAACAAGAAGAATGATCGTTACGATACTTATTATAGGATTTTTATGCATTTTGATTTCAGTGCTCTATTACCGTTCTCTAAAATTTCTGCCCTTTATGCTGGGAGTCTTGTTAGGTTCGGCCGTAAGCATTTTTAAAGTATTTCTCTTGGAGCATACGGTAAATAAAGCATTAACAATGGAAAAAACAAAGGCAGGAGGATATGTCAGCATCCAGCATTTTTTAAGGTTTTTGATTACAGGTGCTGTGCTGTATTTAGGGGCTGTGGTAGCTCAGATTAGTATATGGGGGGTAGCAGCCGGCATACTATCTTTCCAGCTGGCAGCATATAATATTAAGTTTACATAGAAAAGTTGAGTAACATAGAATACATAGGCGGTGAAGGGTAAATGAATTTAAATATAGATAATCTTTGGGTTTTGAATGTAGCAGGGATTGAAGTCTGGATAACCGAAACAATTTTTAACACATGGATAATTATGGCCTTTCTTATTGTGCTTGCTCTTATAGCACGACTCAAGCTGAAAAGCTTTAAGGAGATACCCACCGGAGCCCAAAATGTAATAGAATTAGTAGTGGAAATATTCGATAATTTTGCAACCGAAACATTAGGGGAAAAACTTTCCTACATATCACCCTGGTATTTCATGGTTTTTGTTTACTTACTGTCATGCTGCTTATTCAGCATTTTCGGATTCAGGGCACCGTCAGCGGACTGGGCAACTACTTTTGCCTTAGCCTTTGCCAGCTTTTCGCTGATGATAATTATGGGATTCAAGCACCGCAAGGGTGAATACTTAAAGGGTTTTTTCACGCCCCATTTCATATTTTTCCCCATGAATTTGATTGGAGAGTTAGCTAAACCCGTATCCTTGAGTTTTCGACTCTTCGGCAATATGCTTTCCGGTACTATTATTCTGACCCTGTATTATGGGTTGACGCCCTTATTTGTACAATTTGGCATACCGGTATTCCTTCATGCCTTCTTTGACGTAATATTCGGTGCCATTCAAACTTATATATTTGTTATCATAAGTCTTATGTATGTTAGTGGTGCAGCATCAGATTAATGCACTAATAACTAATTAATAATAAATAATAAGCAATAAAAATTATTGGAGGAAATTAATTATGGAATCACTTGCAAAGGTAATAGGAGTAATTCATATCTCAGCTGCAATTGCTCTGTCAAACGGAATATTTACTACATTCGGGCAGTCAAAAGTTGCCTGCCAGGCAATTGAGTCAATAGCTAGGCAGCCTGAAGCCGCTAACGATATCAGAAGCGCTATGTTCGTAGGTTTGGCTATGTGCGAGACATCTGGTATTTACGGACTTTTGATTGCTATCATCATGCTGTTTGCTAATCCGCTTTTAGAAAAATTAATCAGCTTAATAGGGTAATAGTATTGAAAGCACTCATGGAAGATAGAGGAAGGGAGGTCATATGAATGCAAGTTGTACCTGACGGTCGTGTTTTTGGCCTTGATACGCAAACATTAATCAGTATAGGCATCCAATTATTCAACGCGATTATTTTAGCCCTTGCCTTGGGTTTTATTCTTTATAATCCGGTTA
>JAAYPY010000080.1 GCA_012519555.1 Tissierellia bacterium
CCGGTATCTCCTATTTCTACGCTGTTTCCGATAAATTTTTCATTTTTATATGTATACTCAACAACGGACATGTCCTTGTTAATAACAGAATTGACTATACTATCACTGACTTCAATTTCACCAAAGGTTTTAAGAATATTATCCTCATCTTTATGGGCTGCAATAATATTACTTTTTGTTAACAAGGTAAAATAACCTGTATCTCCCAACTCATATTCATTTACCATGGTTGTTAGTTTATCAATAGCTATATCAACAGCCGTAAGTCCTATAATTTCGCCGTCCACATTTACAGGTGCAGATATGGTTATTACTATACCTCCTGTAATAGCATCAATATAAGGGTCAGTTATCCACACCTTATTTTCGGTAACTGCCTTGTAGTATTCTTTGGAAGTAACATCATATTCACTTGTTGTATAGACAGTGGGAGAGCCTAAATAATAATCATCTTGTGCTATATAAGCAGTAAGAATAATTTCCGAATCCGCTTTTTGTATAGCATCGGTCGTTCCTGCAGCTATCTCGAATCCTTCTGTTACCGGAATTGAGAGATAACCATCCGCATTAAGCATAAATTGTTGCAAGTTTTTATCATGAGCCATTTGCTCAACAACTGCTATGTACTTTTCGAAAAAAACTTCTGCCTTGTTGCTGACACTTAAAGCTGTTTCTTTCAATATTTGTTTCTCATTGTCCTTGAATTCTGAACTTACAGTTTTGCTTATAACTATTCCTGTTATAAGTAATGGTAAAAAGCAAACCGCAAAAATAGTAATTGTTATTTTCCTCGAAATACTTTTAATTTTCATAACTCCTCCCTAAGTTTTGCTAGTGCTAAACACTATGTATTTTCAAATTGATTTAATATTTCGCTAAATATTGTTATATCTTAATATTGAACATGGTGTTTGCGTCAGGGTGATTCAAAATTTTTTTAATTGTTTTTAATTCGTTATTTATATTTTTGCGAATCTGATTATCAATTTCGTATGCTTTTACAAAAACTCTGCTGATTTCTTTGTTTATCCTTTTTATTTCTTCAGTTTCAACATAATCTTCCTTGGACTTTTCCTCTTTGATTGTAAGGTTTATTTTATCAATATTGTCAATTATCCCTTGTCTTTCCTCAATCAAAGAATCAACATTAACATGCTCTGTCTTTATGGACAGTTCATTTATTCTCTGTGTCAGCTCTTTAAATTTATTTGCTTCCTTAAGTTTGCATCTCAATAATTCTTCCATATGCACCTTCAGTTCCTTTTCCTTGCAAGGACATCTGCTTCAGCCCAGGTGTTTCTCAAATCTTTAACTATTGGCAATATATCATCTATATGTTTTATTGATTTTGATGATGATGCTTTTATAGTTTCTATAATGAAAAAAGTATACATATTGGCCAAATCTCGTGATAACTCATAAGAGTCATCCAATGTTGCTATCAGATAGTTGAATATGCTTCTGATTCTTTCCAGCTGGATATTTGCATTTTCAAAGTCTTGATTTTCCATCAATATTTTACTCTGATTTAGTCTCTTAACTGCTTCATCGAAGAGAAGTATAAGCAATTCTCCTTTTGTCATGGTATATATTGAGTTTTTTTTATATTCTTTAAATGGATTTGTCATTTTTTACTCCCTTTCCACCTATTAGTTACCCATCATATCTACAAGCCAGGAGCTTTGCATATTTAACTTATTTAAGCTTTGCTCCAAAGCAGAGAACTGTTTCCAATATCTTTCTCTTTCTCTTTCAATATATTTCTTTAATTCTGCCATTTTATCGTCATGTTCCTTTATTTTTTCAGAAATATAATTCCTGTCAGAGGTCATGCTGTTATCAATACCTGCTTCTTCTATCAGCCAGCCTGAAGTTCCAAATGCTCCTACGTTATTTCTTAGTATTGTCTGCAATTGAATTGAAATACCTGACCTTCCGTCAGCTTCTGAAGCAGTGTTCGTAAATAGTCTTGCTATTTCGTCAGGATTTTCTAATAGCTTTTGTTTTAATTTTGTTTCGTTTAAAACTAATTTCCCGCTGGTATCCATATTAGCCGATGAAATTCCTATATTAGATAGTATAAGACTGCTTACATCCGTAAATCCCGACATTGCTTGTCGCATACTGTTTAAAAGGTTGTTCATTTTCCTGTCGCCGTACAAAACTCCTTTTTTTGCTTCTTTAGTCCAATTTTTTATTTCTTCCTCACTCATTTCCTCCTGCTGGTCAGGAGTTAAAGGAGGATAATCATTCCTTGGTTTTTCACCGGTCTTACTGCTTATTAAGCTTATAATTTCATTGTAGTCATCTATAAACTGTTTAACCCTTTCAACAACTTCATCGGAGTTGTTGATTACATCAAAGGTTACGGGATTTGTAAAGTCGATATCGGAAGCTCTTTCATTTAATTCGATATTTATTTCATCTATGGTAAAGTTTGCGGTACTTCTTGTAACAGTGCTGCTAACACCATTTAAGGTATATTCAATTACAGTGTCAGTTCCTTTGTTTATTTCATAGTGTTCAGTTTCGGCTCCGAACAAGGCTGCTGCTAATCCTCCATCTTCCCCAATGCTTATGCTCTTATGACTTCCGGTTTCTGTTGCTTTAACCATAAAGGTATCTGTTGTAGAGGAATAATATACTCTTACCCCTGCCTCTGCATTAGTGTTTATTTTATTAATTATATCTTTAACAGACATGGTGGTTTCAAAATCAATTTCTACATCATTTATGTTTAGGGTATAGTATTCTTTGCCATCTTTTTCTATTGTATTTACATTATTTATTCCCAATATGCCGGATTCTGCCAATGTTTTACTCATGTTTATTCTGTTGTAGTCACCGGCTTCAATACCTAAATAATTGCTTAATTCACTGCTGATGCCGCTTATGCCGAATATGTTTGTATCGCCGTCATTAACGGCAAATGAAAGCTCGTTATTATCTTGGCTTACACTAACTTCAATTTTACCTTCTCCAAAGGCTTTATTAAGTTCTGTTTTTAAATGCTGAACTGCATCTGTATGAGGGCTAAGGTTTATTTGCTTTAAAACACCATTATATTCAAATGTAATATAGGAGTTTTCATTTGCCAATATATCTGCTGCTTCTTTTATTAATGAGCTTTGCTCAACTTCTGATGTAGATGTTGCAGCTTTTCCTACTTCTAATTTCAGAACCTCTAATACAGAACTGCTGGCAGCGGTTAATGTAACTTTTTTATTAACATCTGATGAACTTATGCTTAATATACCGTTCTCAGCAGATACAGATAAATCCTCCAATCCATTAATCTTTTCTATTTTTTCACTTAAATGGTTTGCTAAGTCAGCTAAGGTAATCTGAGGATCCCCTATATTTCTTTTTCCGAATTCTTTATCAATGCTTAAATTATAGCTTTCACCATCATACTCTATTGTCATGGTTCCACCGTCTATGGTAGAAACATAATCCGTTAATTCTGCTGATTTAATTACGTCGTCGGACACTCTTTTCTTCGATGCAAAGTTTGCAGCTCTTGCAACACTTGTTATATTGTCTATTGAAAAATTTTGTATATTTTCTGCTTTACCTGTTACGCTTACATAATTTGATGATGATTTATAGGTATATGATTGAAAAAAAGCAGGACTTAAAATATTGTCTTTTGAGCCGGAAGAGTAAGAGAAATACTTGTTATTGAAAGATATCAGCTTACTGCTTATTTCCCTGTAAGCTTCCTGTCTATATAATAATTTTTGTTTAGACTGATATTGCCTGTTTATTTTATTTCTGGTAGTGACTGTCATTTGATAAACTAAGTCATCAGTATCCAAGCCGGACATTAGACCTCCTATGCCCTTGTTTACCGATGCTCCATATAAATTTGCTGAAAGCGATGTCATAATGCTCTCCTTTCTTACAATTAAAAATACATCTTTACCTTTATCTATTTATAATATCGTCTATCATTTTCATAAATTTAGTGTTATTTTGAGTTCCTGTAATTTTTAAGAACTTTTTGAACCTCACTTAGGAAGGTCCTTATCCCTGTGAGGTCCGTAAGCTGTATGAAAGAAACATGAAATGTATGTTTAAGAAGGGATATCCCTGGGAAGTAGTTTATCGGCGGGTGTTAAATGCTTTGTTAAAATTTCAGAAATATTTTCTATTGGTGCTTGTACCATGACAGCACCTATATTAAATGCAACCATGGGCATTCCATAAACTACAGATGTTTTTTCATCTTGTCCGATGGTATATGCTCCTGCTTTTTTCATATTTAATAGGCCTGCTGCTCCATCTTTCCCCATTCCCGAAAGAATGATACCAATTGAATTCTTCTTAGCAATTTCTGCTACTGAATTAAAAAGTACATCTACTGAAGGACAATGTCCGTTTACTTTTTCGGTATTATTGCAATCTACATAGTAACCTTCACTATCTTTTTTAAGTTTCATTTGTCTTCCTCCGGGAGCAATTAGAGCAGTACCTCGTTTAATTCTGTCTCCATGAACCGCTTCTCTCACCTCTATATTGCATATTTTGTTTAACCTGTCAGCATACATTTTTGTAAATCCTGCAGGCATATGCTGAGCTATAATAATTGGAGGGAAGTTCTTCGGTAAGTCTTTAATTACTTTAAGAATCGCTTCGGTACCTCCTGTGGAAGCTCCTATTGCTACTATTGTATTTGCATGAAGCTTGACGAGGATATTGTCTTTATCTTCTGCTGCTTTTTCTGAAGCATCACTTGACTGTTCTTGTTTTAGGGACCATTTATATGTAACTAATTTAGCTATTGAAGCAACCTTGATTTTTGTTTTCAATTCTTTAATGAATGTTTGCAGCTCATTGTTTGAAGACATACTTGGCTTTTTCACGAAATCAACTGCTCCTAAACTCAGTGCATCAAAAACACTAATGTTCATGGAGCTTACCAAAACAACCTTCATGGGATGTTCTGCCATTAATTTTTTTAATAATGTCAAACCATCCATATTGGGCATTCCAACGTCTAAAGTAATTATGTCAGGTTTTAATGCCTTAATTTTTTCCATTGCATCCATTGCATCAACAGCTGTACCGATTACCTCTATATGCGGATCTTTACTCAGTTCATTTTTTAATATATTTCTAAACAAAAGAGAGTCATCTGTAATTAATACGGTTATTCTATTATTTTTCATACATTATTCCTTTTTATATACAGCCGGTTTAATATATTTAAAATTGGACTTATCCCTTTGAATTGTTTCTGCATGTCCAATCATTAAATATCCTCCGGACAATATAGCATTGTATAATTTATTTACAATATTGATTTTAGTTTTGGGGTCGAAATATATCATTACATTTCTTAAAAACACAATATGATATTTGTTTTTTTCCAATATGGGATCCATAAGATTAAATACTTTAAAGTTTATATATTTTTTTATCTCAGGAGTAACTTGAAATTTATTATCGCTAAGTTTAATTAAATATTTCTT
This sequence comes from Tissierellia bacterium, assembly GCA_012519555.1. Classification (GTDB taxonomy): domain Bacteria; phylum Bacillota; class Clostridia; order Tissierellales; family Sedimentibacteraceae; genus Sedimentibacter. The sequence goes on from JAAYPY010000080.1 coordinate 5,475, forward strand.
TATGTATGATTCCGGAAGTCTTTTTATACTGTCTGCCGAATATATTCCTTCACGTGCTTTTTCAAGAACATTCTCGGAAATGTCGGTAGCATTGATATTTATTTTCCACCAAGTAATTCCTTGTTTGAAATAATCATCTAATATCATTGCTATTGTATAGGGCTCCTCTCCGGATGAACAGCCTGCACTCCAAATATTTAGTACTCTTGTCTTATTGTTTTCCTCCTCATAAGGAAGTACTATTTCTTTAAGATAATCAAAGTGGCTTTCTTCTCTGTAAAAATATGTGTAGTTTGTGGTCAGCTTGTTAACAAGCATTGTAATTTCTTCCTTGCTGTTATTTTTTACACTATCCAAATACTGACCAAAGCTGCTCATTCCCTTTTTTTCTATAATACTCGATAGTCTCCCTTCAATTAATACTCTCTTTTTTGAAAGGTCTATCCCATAATTAGTATTCATGTATTTTACAAATTCCAGAAATTCCTTATCAGTTATTTTTACCATGTCTATATTCTTTCCATTAAATTTCCTACGTCTAAAATTAAATTAATACTTCCATCACCTAATATTGAACAACCGTAAATTCCTGCTTCCTTAAGGTTGCATTTGTTTAATATGATTGGAAGTGGTTTAACAACAACCTGCTGCTCCCCTATTATGCTGTCAACAAACAAACAAGTGCTGTTTTCTCCAGCTTCTACTAATATAAGTATGCCGTCATCAATTTTTGTTACTTCTGTATCAATATTGAAATGCTGGTTTATTCTTAGAATCGGATAGCATTTTTCCCTTATTAATATCATTTCACCCTGCTCGGGACTGTGAATAATATCTTTTTCTTCAGCTCTAAAGGATTGCTGAATATTCTTAATAGGAATAATGAATACAGAGTTTCCTACAACTACCTGCATACCTGAAACTATTGTTAATGTCAGAGGAATCTTAAATGTTATCTTGCTCCCTAAACCCTCATTGCTATCTAACACAACGGTTCCGCCAACCTTTTCCACGTTTGATTTCACAACATCCATTCCGACACCCCTGCCTGAATATTCAGTTACTTTTTCATTGGTGGAAAATCCCGGCATCATTAATAATTGGAATATTTCTTTTTGTGAATATTCGCTTTCGGGTTTAGTAAGCAATCCCTTGGCACTTGCTTTTTGCAATATCTTTTCGGCTTCAAAACCTCTGCCGTCATCTTCTACCGTAATGTGGATTTCTCCTCCCGTATTATATGCGGACAAGGTTATTGTTCCTCTTTTATCCTTACCTGCCTTTATTCTTTCCTGTTCCGATTCTATACCATGGTCCATTGCATTCCTGACAAGATGCATGATAGGGTCCGATATGCTGTCTGCTATAGTCTTATCGATTTCAGTATCTTCGCCGCTCAATATAAGCTGAACCTCTTTGCCTAATTCCTTTCCCATATCCCTTATTATTCTTTGCATCTTGTGAAATGTTCCTGAAATAGGAACCATTCTCAATGACATAACAATATCTTGCAGTTCATCGGTCAGCTTCCTCATTTGTCTTGTGGATTTTTTAAAGCTTTCTGAATTTATTTTTTTAATATCATTATCTGATTCAACCATGGACTCGGCAATAACAAGTTCTCCAACAATATCGACTAATTTGTCAAGCTTTGAAAGGTTGACTGTTATCAAGCTTTGCTTGCCTTGTTTTGCATTAATTAGTGGACTTTGGCTGCTTGAACTTCTTCTTGCATCACTGTGGGCCTCAACATATTCTTTCCCGTTATTTTTGTATTCATTGTATTCCAGCACGGTATAATCTTTGACATTTAATGCTTTGCTGATAACACCTACTGCCGTATTTAAAGACTCTTTATTCACATAAACAAAAAATCCGTTTTTAACTATTTCTTGGGATGTTTCAGGAATGTTTTCAATATTTTCGGGTTTATAAGTAAAATCAATTCCTGTTTCTCTTAATTGATTTACTATAATGAAAGCCCTTACATTTTCCATGCTTATATCATCATCAAACATAATCTTAACAGCATACATTTCAGTATCTCCTGTCTTCGTTTCTTCTTCTGTTAATGCCGCTTCCTTAGCCGCTTTGGTATTTTTATCTGTTTTAACAACTTTTTCGCTGATCATGTTTAAGAAAGCTGTTATTTCAGTTTGATATTTCTCGAAATCCGTTTCTAATTCGATTCCTTCCTCTACTTTAAGAATTTCTCCTTTAATAAAATCAGAGTATTTAAAAACCAAGTTTACAAGTTCTTCATTATGATTTTGCTCTATTCCTTTTTCTCTAATAAAATAAAACAAGTCTTCGATTTTGTGTGCAATAGTCATAATGCTTTCAAATTGCATCATAGCCGATGAACCCTTTATAGTATGCATAATCCTAAATATTTCGTCTATGCATTCTTTATCAAAGCTTTTATCCTTTTCAGCCTTTAATAAAATATCATCTAATTGTTCCAATAACGAATTTGTTTCAAAAAGATACATATCTAATACAGAATCTAAATTATTATTCATAATTATTCTCCTTGCTTATTAGTTCCTATATGTATATCGTCTTTTTTCTTTAATTGTTAAGCTGTTAGAATGAAAATTTTAAATATTTTTTTAATATCCCCTCTTATTTATTTTATTATTGTGTCGATATATATAGTAATGGTAGGGGGCCTATCTTCAGGGTTAGTCATTGGAGTGAAAGGAATGTCCCCTCTTGCAGTAATTTTTTTACGGGGGATTTTATGTTGGATAATAATATAAGTATTAAAACTAATAATCAAATAAATGAAAACCCTATAAGTAAACCCAGAATCAAAACAGAAGTACCCTTTGATATAGTTGATCCGACAAAGGTTACCAAAACACCTGATAAGGACTACGATAGTCAGGTCAAACAAGAGCTTTTCAATTACAATCCGGATTCTGTTTTTGAAAAGTTTATTAAATCATTGCAAACTTCTCCTATTTTATATGAGGAAGCTAAAAAACTTCTTTTAAGTAAGCAGTTTGTTAACAGTAATATTAAAAGTGATCCTGTACTAAGTATTTTTTTTGATTCCTTCCTCAACAGTATAAAAATGAATGATTCTGAAATATTGGAATTTCTTAAATTTCAACATGGGTCTTACACTAAATTTCATGGTGAATTTTTTGATATACTAAGAACTCTTTTAGACAATAATCCTGACAACAAAGAGCTTCAAATAGTATTAAAGAATTTTCTGAGAAGCTATGACTGCTTTGTATCCATAAATGAAACAAATAAGTCCATTAAAACTGCCCTTAAGAATATTGAAAGAAATATCCCTGAATTGTTAAAGGGTCCTTTTAATGAATTAACCGAAAAATATATTTACGACAATACAAATGCCTTGGACTTAAACTTAGACCTGTTGAAAAATGAAATTCTGCCCTTTATCGGAAGGTACATTTCTAAAATGAATGATTTTGGTGTTATTAGGGACTATGTATCTGTTTTGGTCCACAACTTAGTAAGATTAGAGTATGGCTCCAAAGTTAACTTTTCTGATGAGCTAGAGAACTTGTTTGAATATTTAAGGTATCATTTTCATTTTGACGATGAACAAATGGAATTATTGAAAACATCTTTAATAAATACCTATGAAACAAAATCAAGTATAAAAAATGATTCAATAGATTCTTTTATAGAATTGCTTGATAAGGGAGTAGGGGAAAGTGACAATCCGATAAACAGAGGGGTTACAACAGAAATGACCGAGTCTCTCCTTTTTAGTCAAAATGTTAATAATCCTTTGCTTCACATGTTTCTGCCCCTAAATTACAATGGTACTTATATGTTTTCGGAAATATGGATAGGTAAGGATGATGATAACCGTAATGATAAAGAAAAAGGCCACTATCATAAGTCCTATAAGGTTTTTATAAGCTTTGATATACAAAATTTAGGATATTTTGAAACAATTTTAAAACTAAGAGATTCCGGACTCTTGATTGATATTAAGATTCCGAGCAGTTTATCAGACAGCACTGAGAAAATTAAAAATGAATTGAGCTTTCTATTGAGCAAAAATAATGTTATAATAGAGAATATATCAGTGCAAGAATGTGTAAAAGCGAGACGATTCAGTGAAGTTTTCACAAATCTTACCGAAAGGAAATATAATGTAAATGTCACAATTTAATAATAAAACAAAACAAGCTGTAGCACTGAAATATAATATGAATAAAAATAACGCTCCTGTAGTAATTGCTTCAGGTTCAGGTTATATTGCAGACAAGGTTGTGGAAATAGCCGAAGAAAACGGAGTTCCCGTATATAGGGATGCTTCCTTGTCAGTTTTGTTGTCTCAGCTTGAAATAGGCAGTGAAATTCCTGAGGAGCTGTTCAGCTCAATTGTTGATATATATGTTTATTTTTTGAACTTTAAAATGCCTAAGGATGAGGCTGTAGAATAATTTTATAACTTAGGAGAAATCATGATTGATACTGATAAAATAGTAAAGATATATGATGAAGGTAATAAATTGATTGGAAAAGGTCAGTTGTTAAGCTTAAATTCGGGAGTAATAAAGGTTAAAGGTAGCGATTTGCCGATTTTAAGTTCAAAAACAAAGGTCATTATTGAAATCTACAGTGAATTTACAGGAATTTCTCGATACTATTGCCAGATTAGAATAGCATCCAATAATCAGCTTAATGCTCATGTAGTTAAAATGTATCCCGTTTTTGAAAGAAGAAAATCATTAAAGGTTAGAACTGACTTATCCTACAATATTGAAAGTCTCTATAGAGATGATGAAGACATAACAAAAAACTTTCCTAATATGAAAATTAACCTGCTTAATTTAAGCATTGGAGGCATGTTGATTTCAACAAACTATAAATTATGTATCAATGATATTATTACCTTCAAGTTTCAGTATGAATCGTACATATTATTAAAGGCTAAAGTCATTAGAATTGATAAGGTTTATGACAATAATACAAAAGAGCTGTCTTACTGCAATTACGGATGTATGTTTGAAGATATGCCCTCTTACAGCGAAGAAATAATTACTAAATATTTGTATAAAAGACAGCTTGAATTGTATAAAGACAAATAGGAGTCGGTATGAAAAAAATAACGGTTTTGTTTATCATTATATTAATTATAAGCAGCGCCAATATGTGTTATGCAGCAAACTTAAGAGGCAAATTTACCGAAAGTGAAGTATCAGGAACTAACTTTAAGGAAATCACCTTTACTCCCTATTATCGCAATTCAGACGAAGATGATGAAGAAAACAGCTATTACATATATTTGCCCTCCGGTTATATGGTTGAAGGAAAAAGCGCTTCCTACGTGGCAGATAGGAATGGAACCTATCCCTTTACCGTATATTCAGGATCTACAAAAAAAACCTTCATACATGAGGTAAAGGATATTGAGCCAAAGGAAGAAAATAGCAAAAAGAGCATTTACACAGACTTTAAACTAATTTATGATTATGAAAAAAAACAAATTGTTTTTAACATGAAGACGGATAAGCAAAGAGCTATTACTAGTCCTAAAGGAAGCTCTATCACAAATGAAATTAATTATTATATCGATAACTTAAAAAACAATGAGCCCTTAGATTTTACCATTAGGGTTGATGGAGAAACCTTTAACTTTAAGGTCCTAAGGTCAGGAGAATTCTATCTTTTAGTATATATTTCACCTGTTAATTATAATGACTACAGCACAATTGTAGAATATTTTGGTTATAATTTCACCAATAATGAGACATACTCAGTATACCCTGCAAAGGATATTTATGAAGATAACGGCAATCGTACAGTATTAGTCAAGTCCGATAAGAGCCAGCATATATTCAATATTTATATTTCTGATATTGATTATAGGAGGCCTTCTGTTGATTATGGTTTGTCTGATGATAGTATTTCACTGATAATAGAAGATGACTTTGAATTAGATTATATTATTACATATGACGGGAAATACGTGAAATTAAACGGTAATGAGGCTGAGTACGATCATCCCGAGGAAATAGAATATAATGGTGAATATATTTTTACTATTGTTGATAAAAAGGGAAATCGAACTGTTGAAAACCTAGTAATTAAATCAAGAAGAAGATTAACTACAACAAGATACAGACATGCAATTAATCTAGATGTTCATGATTACAAATATACCGAAGAATTATTTGAAAATAAGGGTTTAAAATATTCTAAGCCTGATGATAATTTGAGATTGTTTGAGAATATTCTTCCGGCATATATGAATGGCAAGAATGCTGAACAATTCAGTCCCAATGCTCCGATTACAAGGGCTGAAATGGTTACGATATTCTGCAGATTAAATGATTTGCCTTATGACAACAGCGCTCATTTAAAAACAAAGTTTACGGATATAGACGGCCATTGGGCAAAGGATTATATATCAATGGGAAGCAATAAAAAATATGTATCCGGATATAAGGATAAAACATTTAAGCCTGATAACTATGTTACCAGAGCAGAGTTTTGTCAAATGCTTACAAAAATAAGTGCTTATAAATCTTTATTGAATGCCATACCCGCATCAAGCAACATTAACTTTCTTGATATAAATGGTCACTGGGCTGAAAAGGATATTATTAAGATTACAAGCAGGAATTTAATCCTCAACAAATCTGAGAACTTTTATCCGAATAAAGCCATGACCAGGGGTGAAGTTGTTTATGCTATAAATACTCTTTACGGATTTAATCCGACTTATTTAGAATTGGCATATGCAAATTCCTTGTATAATAAGTATTACAACTTTAAGGACATAGACAATTATGAGTACTATAACCACATTATTATATCTGTCGTTGGTATGTATAGAGAAATAGTTGACTATTAAATAAAAAGGAGTAAGAAAAATGATACTAAATTATATGGAAGAAATTGCGAGCAGGTATTTAGAAAAAGCTTTAAAAGATCCTCGGTATGCCTCTATATGCAAGTGTGATTATTGTAAAGAAGATATTATGGCAATGTCATTAAATAATCTTACCCCCTTTTACGTTACAACAAAAAGAGGGGAAGTTTACGCAGAGTATTCTTCATACGAAGTCCAGCATCAGGCTGAAATAATAAAAGAAGTTATAAGGGCAATTGAATTTGTATCCGTACATCCAAATCATTAAGGGAGGACAAGCCCTCCCCTAAATAACCTTAATCTCTTTCCCGAAGGATTTAATCATTAAGTCACCGCTAATGCTGTCAAAAATAATGGTACGACCGTAGTTTTTACCTACATCTTCGGCAATTAGCTTTATTTTCAGTTCTTTCAATGTTTCTTTTGCAGCCTCAACATTTCTATCACCAATGCTGCCGATAGTAGTACTTCCTTTAATATCAAACATTTTCGCTCCGCCGGCAATTTTCGCAGTCATCCTTGTTTTCAATCCGCCTAGTCTTTCCATTTGTCTGACCATTTCAGGAATTCCTGTATCAGCATATTTGAAAATATCTTTGTCAGCATTTTTATTATAAGGCAATAAAATATGAACCATGCCTGCTATTTGTGCAATTTTATCTATGATGCAAATACCTACGCATGAGCCAAGTGCATATGAAATCAACATTTCCGGCACATGAATTATTTTCATATCTGAAATTCCCACATCTACAGTTTTTCTTACAATAGTTTTCATGTTACAATCCAAACTTATCCAAAAGTATCTTTAAAGATGTCATAGTCGGTAACATAAGCATATAGCTGTATATTGTTTCATTCATGCAATAATACTTTTCTTTTATGAAAACAACCTTGTCTGCAACATCGGCAAACTCTGCTGTTACAA
>JAAYPY010000008.1 GCA_012519555.1 Tissierellia bacterium
AAGCCGCATTGGTATTTAGGGCTTTAAGCGACCCTAATCGGCTTGCTGCCATAGATATGATTAGGACTGAAGAAAAATGTGCATGCAAAATTTTAGAAGCATTAAATATAAGTCAGCCAACATTATCACATCACATGAAAATATTGTGTGATGTGGGTTTGGTAAACTCAAGGCGTGAAGGTAAGTGGATGCATTATTCAATCAGTGCTGAGACGTTTGAAGAGGTGAAAAGAATATTTGAAGATTTTTGCGATTGTTCCTGCTCTGATGCTTGCTGCAGCTCAAAAAGCATTCCCTCTATAAATAAGAGAGAAGTTGTCATTGACTTATTATATCTTGATATTAGTGTTTGTGAAAGATGTCAAGGGGCGGACAGGAGTCTTGACGAGGCTGTCAATGACGTTGCAAATATTCTTAAAGAAACAGGCATAGAAGTAAAAGTAAACAAAATTAATGTATTGAATGAGGAGCTTGCAGTTAAACACAGGTTTTTGACTTCGCCTACCATACGTATAAACGGCAAGGATATTCAAATGGACTACAAAGAAAATCTATGTGAGTCCTGTGGAGACTTATGCGGAGATGAAGTTGACTGCCGTGTTTGGATTTACCGAGGGAAAGAATATGCAAAACCTCCAAAGGCTATGATTATTGAAGCAATTTTAAAAGAAGTGTATGGGGTCAGCAGCGAAAACCTGGAACAGAAGGAGTACCAAGTCCCAGAAAATTTACGAAAATTCTATCAATCCATGAAATCTAAAAACTAAAAAAGGTAATAAGATGGTGCAACTGCCTCATAATAAGCAGAGCACCATTTCTCTTTTTTACAATACTTATTTTGACTTATCATTCAATTCATCTACAACATCCAAAGCTTCAACCAATTCCAGATCTTCATATCTGTCTTGGAAACTTCTTAGAGCGAATTGGTTGGTAAATAAGAGCACCGGTCTTTCATAATGGTCAAAAACCAGCATGCAGCGAGAATTTTGATATTTTTTCAAGCTGTCAGGGTCATCTGTTTTTACCCATCTTGCTAGAGTAAACTCTATATTTTCCATTCGGATATCAGTATTGTATTCGTTAACTAAGCGGTATTCGAAAACTTCAAATTGTAAAACTCCTACAGCTCCCAAAATTATTTCCTTGTATTCATTTCTGTAAACCTGGATTGCACCTTCTTGAGCCAATTGTTCTACGCCTTTTTTAAAGTTCTTTCCCTTAAGTGAATTTTTGGCGCTTACACGACAGAATAATTCAGGCGGGAAAGTTGGCAAAGGTTCAAAATAAATTTTTTCTTTACCGTTGGTAAGAGTATCACCAATTTGGAAATTTCCTGTATCATATATTCCTATTACATCACCTGCATATGCTGTATCTACCGTTTCACGCTCATTGGCCATAAGATGTGTGGACTTACTTAATTTCATCTGCTTTCCTGTTCTTGAAAGAGTGACATTCATTCCCCTTACAAATGTCCCGGAGCAGATTCTTAAGAAGGCAAGCCTGTCACGATGGTTAGGGTCCATATTTGCCTGAATTTTAAATATAAATCCCGTAAACACATCATCCGACGGATGTACTTCTCCGCTAATGGTTTTTCTTGATGATGGAGGAGGGGCCATTAGCAGAAAGTGCTTTAAAAATTCTGTTACTCCAAAGTCTGCTAATGCAGAACCGAAAAATACAGGAGATAATTTTCCTTGTCTGACTAATTCCATATCAAATTCATTTCCCGCACCATCAAGGAGCTCCATGGCATTTCTTAAATTTGTTAAATTGGCAGAACTTATTTTGCCTTCTAATTCTCTTGAGTTGACACCTTCATCGTCTAAATTGATGCTCTCTTTTTTCTTAAATAAATTTACCAGATTTTTGTGTCTGTCATAAATTCCTTCAAATTCTTTGCCGCATCCGATAGGCCATGTCACAGCCACAGAAGGAAGACCTAATACATCTTCTAATTCCTGCATTAATTGCAGGGGGTCCATAGCTTCTCTGTCTAATTTATTTATAAATGTGAATATTGGTATTCCTCTCATGCTGCATACCCGGAAGAGTTTCTTGGTTTGGACTTCTATACCTTTAGCGGCATCGATAACCATTACGGCACTGTCAACCGATGTTAAAATACGGTAGGTATCTTCGCCGAAGTCATTGTGTCCCGGTGTATCCATAATTGAAATTACCTTATCATCATATTCAAGCTGCATAACTGATGAGGTAACGGAAATTCCACGCTGCTTCTCTATTTCCATCCAGTCTGATTTGGCAAATTTGGCATTTTTTCTTGCTCTAACAGTACCTGCCTGCCTAATTGCACCTCCATGAAGCAAAAGCTTTTCGGTTAATGTTGTTTTCCCTGCATCCGGGT
>JAAYPY010000081.1 GCA_012519555.1 Tissierellia bacterium
TCTCCTTTTCTAAATCTTATCTGCTTCCCTTGTCATATGGTATTCCCTCAGCTCTTGGTGCCTGTGAATTCTTTGAAGAGAAGGTCAACACAACCAAGGTTGCTATATATGGAATCATCTTATATACTTCGTTTGATATGGGCAGCCCTTTAAGGAAGGGGATTCCGGAGTATGCTGATGCAAAAGTCTTCATTATTCCAAAGAAAAATGCAGCTGCAAATACCTTTTTTGTCCTCCACTGACCGAAAATCAATACTGCTATTGCCAAGAAGCCATAACCGGCAACAGTTGCATTAAAGTTTGTACTTGTAGGCACTACAAATGTAAGCCCCCCTATCCCTGCTAAAATGCCTGAAATAATTACGCCTGCATATCTTATATGATAAACATTTACACCCACTGAATCTGCTGCTTGAGGGTGTTCACCGCAGGCGCGGAGTCTCAAACCAAAACGTGTATGATTAATTACAAACCATGAAATCAGAGCAATCAAAAGTCCTATATAGGTTGTTATGTAAGCATTCTTAAACAAAATGGAACCAATTATGGGAATATCTCCTAAAATCGGAACACTTCTTATATAAAATGTGTCCGTGAACTGAATTTGCTGAACACCCTGAATCATTCTTGCTGTATATATTGCAAATGCAGGAGCAAACATATTTAAGGCTGTTCCGCTTATGGTCTGATTTGCTTTCAAATTAATTGATGCAAATGCATGAAAGAGTGAAAATAATGCACCTGACAAGGCTGCTACCAAAATAGACAATATCAGAAGGCTTTGTCCGCTCATTGTATTCTGATAGATATTAATAAATCCGATTCCGAAGAATGCACCGACTACCATTATTCCTTCCAAGGCAATGTTTACAATACCGCTTCTTTCAGAGAACATTCCACCTAAGGCAACTATCAAAAGAGGAATTGCAAAATACATTGTTTGCTGTGCTATAAAATAAACCGTACTCATTTCTTATCCTCCCCTTGCTCTGTTTTATCTTCTGCTTCATCTTCAACAAAGGTGTTATCAGCCCCTGAGTACATAATTGGCACCGATCCGTCAATATTTTTTTTATCCGTGTCATCAACAGGCTTACTGATTAATCTGCTGATTATTTGTTTAAATAACAAAGCAAAAGCTCCACAGTAAATAATTACCGATATTATCATATCTATAACTTCAGGCACGAAGTTGTAGAGCTGTATATTAAATCCTCCAACCTCTAAATGTGCTATAAATAAACCTGATAAAAATATTCCGATGGGATGGGACATACCTAACAGCGCTACGGAAATACCGCTGAATCCTTCCGGTGCCAATACATCCAATACATGAATATATTTACCCGAGCCCGAAAGATACAAGAGTCCTCCTCCAAGTCCCGATAAAGCACCTGCAATTACCATCGATAATATTATGCTTCTTTTTTCATTGATACCTGCATACCTGCTTGCTTCCTTATTGCTCCCGCAAGCCTTTAATTCGTATCCAAAGGTAGTTTTCTGCAGAATTATATAGATAACTATAACAGCAATAATTACTATGAATATTCCAATACTGACATTGCTTGTATTAAAAAGCTTATCCATGCCTGCCTTGGGCAGTATTGCGCTTTTTAATACAGGTTTTGTTTGATTTTTTAAAGAATCGTATACTGTTTTTACTATGGACATATTAACTAAGTACATTCCTATATAATTCATCATTATTGATGTTATAACTTCATTTACATTAAAAAAGGCTTTCAGTATGCCGGGTCCCGAACCCCAAAAAGCTCCTGCAACCATGGCTCCCAACAAGGCAACAAGCCAATGTATTTGTTCGGGAACGAAGGTCCACTTAATTCCTATGTAAATTGCAACAAAGGCACCTAATGTAAACTGTCCTGATGCTCCTATGTTAAACAAACCTGTTTTAAAAGCAAAGCCTACGGATAATCCTGTCATTATAATGGGTATTGCAAAATAAAGCACCTGAGCCATGCCTCTTGAGCCGTCTTCAAATCCTCCTTTTAAAATCATAACAAAGGCAGGAAATGCATCTTCTGAATTGCTCACTAACAATATAATAAGACCAACAAGGAGTCCTGCAGCAATAGCCATCAATGAAGATAAAAAACTGGTAAATCCTTCATACTGTAACAGTTTAGCTCTCATACTTATCACTCCTTTTTGATCCGGCCATGTAGAGACCTAATTCTTCCACCGTAATCTTTTTAGGGTCTAAATCACCCACAATTTCTCCCTCGTATATTACCAAAATTCTATCGCTTACATCCATTACCTCATCAAGTTCCAAGGATACCAAAAGCACTGCTTTTCCTTGGTCTCTTTGAGCTATTAATTGTTTATGAATGTATTCCGTAGCTCCGATATCCAGTCCTCTCGTCGGCTGAACCGCTATTACGATATCAGGGTCCTTATCAAGTTCCCTGGCAACTATAAGCTTTTGCTGGTTTCCGCCGGACATGTTCCTCACTATTGAATCCTCATCTCTTGGACTCCTTATATCGTATTGTTTTATTAATTTTTTGGCATATTCTGTAACAGCATTAAATTTTATGAATCCGTTTTTTTGAAAACGAGGCTGAAAGTAGGTTTGCAATACAGCGTTCTGTTTAAGGTCAAAATCTAATATTAATCCGTGTTTATGCCTGTCTTCAGGTATATGGGACATTCCGTCCATGCTTTTCTTCCTTACTGATTCTTTGGTTATATCCTTGCCTTTTAATAATACTTGACCTTCATTAATAGGTATTAGTCCTGTAATTCCATATACCAACTCAGATTGGCCGTTACCGTCAATACCGGCTATGCAGAGAATTTCTCCGCCTTTTACGGCAAAAGAGACATTATTAACCATATTTCTCTTTGAATTTTTTGATTTAATAGTCAAATTCTTAACTTCTAAAAACGCTTGCCCTGTTATTATATCTTTCTTATCTATGTTAAAATTTATTTTACGTCCCACCATCATTTCAGACATTTGTTCCTTGCTTGTTGTTTTTACATCAACAGTTCCTATATACTTGCCTTTTCGTAAAACTGTGCATCTATCAGCTACTTCTTTTATTTCATTTAATTTATGGGAGATGAAAACAATTGATTTTCCTTCTTTAACTAATTCTTTCATTATCTTCATTAATTCTTCAATTTCCTGAGGCGTTAAAACTGCCGTAGGTTCATCAAAAATTAATATTTCGCTATCTGAATACAGCATTTTAAGTATTTCAACCCTCTGCTGCATGCCGACGGTTATATCCGAAATGTATGCATCAGGGTCTATTCTTAATTTATAGCGCTCACTAAGGTCAATTACTTTTTTTCTTGCGTCATCTTTCTTTAAAATTCCCATGTTTACTGTTTCCCTGCCTAAAATTATACTTTCAAGCACAGTAAAATTATGAACCAATTTGAAATGTTGGTGAACCATACCGATTTTCAAATTGCTTGCATCATTAGGATTATTAATTTTAACCGGATTATCTTTAATTTTTATACTGCCTTTTTCTGCTTGATATAACCCGAACAATATGCTCATCAAAGTAGACTTGCCGGCTCCGTTTTCTCCCAAGAGCGCATGTACTTCTCCTCTTCTAACTTTGAAGGTTACATCATCAAGTGCTTTAAAATTACCGAATATCTTGGTAATGTTGTTCATTTCAATAACGTACTCCATCTAACCACCGCCATTTACTAATATGGAACAGGGACACACCTCTACTATAGGGAGACCTATGAGAGTAAGAGGGGTGTCCCAAATCAACATAATTCACTATTTAATAACTTCTACCTCTACTTTGCTAACCGGAATATCTGCTGCCGTTACTTCTTCTGCAGGTTTTCCTGAATCTTCAACAACATCTGAATCATTCATTATTTCTATTTCTTGTGCAACTATTTTACCGTAAATTGCATCATAGTCAGCCTGTGTGAAAGTTTCAAATCTTGAGTTGTCCATAGGTAATTGAACACCTTCAACAGTAGCATCCAATGTAACTGAAGTTCCCCCCGGGAAGTTTCCTGCATAATATGCTGATAAAGCATCATATACGGATTTTGAAAGGTTCTTCATTGATGAAGTGATAACTGTTTCAGATTCTGCAGATTGGTCAACGTCAACACCGATTACCTTTGTTCCTGCTGCTTCTGCTGCTTTCATAACGGAGTTACCTACCGCACCGCCGCAAGCAAATATAACTTCAGTTCCTTCATTGTACCAAGCAGCTGCTTTTGCCTGGTTTTCAGGAGTAGCATCAAAGTTTCCAACATATGTGTATTTAACTTGAACAGGATCTGTTAAGCCCATTTCATGCGCTGCATATTCAGCACCTTGAACAAATCCGTATCCAAAACGAACAACTGCCGGAACTGCCATACCGCCCATAAATCCTAATTTTGTATATCCTTCTTTCACTATACTGTATCCTGCCAAGAAACCTGCTTCTTCTTCAGCATAGAATATAGAATACGTATTGTCGGCAATGTCTGGAACCCAGTCACCTGCGTGTGGTGCACCATCAAGAATTACAAACTTTACATCCGGATACTGTGTTTGAACTGTATGAATCGGCACTTCAAACAAGAATCACGGACATACTATAACCTTTGCTCCTGCTTTAACTGCTAATCCTATAGAGTCAATATAAGCAGTGTCTGATTGCTCAGCCGGTTGATAGTATTTGTATGTAATATTATTTTCTTTAGCGTAAGCTTCTACGCCTTCCCAAGCACCTTGGTTAAATGATTTGTCATCAATTGTTCCAACGTCAGTGATTAAGGCTAATTCAAAAACATTAGCTGCAGGCTCTTCCGGTGTTTCCGGTGCTTCCGGTTCTTCTGGTGTTTCCGGTGCTTCCGGTTCTTCCGGCGCTGCCGGTTCATTGTTTGCACATGCTGAAAAAGCAAAAATCATTATGAAAACTAGTGCAACAACAGCCAACCTTCTCCATAACTTCATGATATTAATTCCTCCATTTTTTAAATAGTTTTATATAAATAAACGCTAAGCGTTATTTATCAATTTTATGGCAGAAGAGGTTCCCAATCTTGAACAACCTGCTTCTATAAAAGCTTCCATATCCTCTATAGACCTTATTCCTCCGGCGGCTTTAATTTTTACATTTTGTCCGATATGTTTTTTAAATAACTCTACATCATCCATAGTAGCGCCGCCTGTACCAAAACCTGTTGATGTCTTGATATAATCAGCTCCTGCATTTGTCACTGCATGACACATTTCTATTTTTTCTTCTTCTGTCAAATAACATGTTTCAATTATTACCTTTAAAACATGTTCACCTATTGTTTGTTTAATTGTGCGGATTTCGTCTTCCACCTTCTTATAATCTTTGTTTTTTACATCAGTAATATTTATTACCACATCGATTTCATTGACGCCGTCTTTAATAGCTTGTATACATTCAGCAACCTTTGCTTCTCTGGTAGAATATCCTAACGGAAAGCCCACAACCGTGCAAATATTTATTTTTTCGCCATATGTTTCGTAAATTCTTTTTATATAATTAGGAGGAATGCATACGGATGCTGTTTTATACTTTATTGCTTCATCGCATAAAACACGTATTTCTTCCCAGCTTGCATAAGCTTTTAATAAAGTGTGGTCAACATATTTCATTATTTCCAAATATTCCATAACCGCCTCCGTCACAATTTTATAGAATTAGTTTAGCACAAAATCAGTAATTCGTCAATTAAATAACTTCAGCATCCGGTCACCAAAAAGACCATGAATCTTATTTCATGGTCCTCTAAAAACAAATATGATTAATTATTCTTTAGTTTAGCTAAATCACTTGCAATTTCTATAATCCAGTCCTCTTGTCCGCCTACGGCTTTTCTGTTTCCGCACTCAATCAATATATCCCTTATATCAACTCCAAACCTTTCTGCAGCTCTTCTTGCATGCAACAAGAAACTTGAATAGCTTCCTGCATATCCTAAAATCATTGTATCTAAGTTTGTATTGGTTTTAATTCCTTTTGCTTCTAAAACAGGTATCAATGCATTTGTACTTGCATCCATTGTTTTAAACAAGTCAGCCTTGTGTTCATATCCCATTTTGTTAAAAACCGCCACCAATAAATCCGTAGCCGTATTACCGGCTCCGGCGCCAAGTCCTGAAAGGGACCCGTCAATATATGTTGCGCCTGCTTCTACAGCTGCTAATGAATTACCTATCGCTAGTCCTAAATTATTATGTGAATGATGTCCTATGGGTACGCTTAAATTTTTTACCAAGGCCGAGATTTTTTCTTGTACATGAACAGGAAGCATTGCTCCTGCTGAATCTGTGCAATATACCACATCAGCTCCGTAGGATTCCATCTTCTTTGCTTCTTCTACTAAAGTGTGAACATCTGCCATATGAGCCATCATCAAAAAACCAACCGTAAAAAGCCCCATTCTCTTTGCTTCTCTTATATGCTGAGCTGAAACATCAGCTTCTGTTACATGAGTTGCTATCCTTATAGCTGTAATACCGCATTCTTTAGCTTTTTTCAAGTCCTCAACAGTTCCTATGCCCGGTATAAGCAATACTGCAAGTTTAGAATTTTTTATAATTGAAGAGGCAGCCTGAATAATTTCAAAATCAGTATGATCGCCAAATCCATAGTTTATTGAAGATCCGGTTAAACCATCTCCGTGGCCTACTTCTATTATATCAATTCCGGCAGCATCTAATGCGGATACTATTTTTTTCACATCCTCGGGGTTAAATTTATGTGAAACCGTATGACTGCCATCTCTCAAAGTTGTATCTGTTATAAAAATCCTTGACATTATTTTATACCTCCCATTAATTGTGCTTTCTTTTCAGCTATATTTACAGCTGCGGCCGTAATTATATCTAAATTACCTGAGTATTTAGGAAGATAATCCCCCAATCCTTCCACTTCTACCATGGTAGTAACAATATCATCTTCTATAATAGGCTCCAAAAGAAATCTGTATCCCGGTACGTACTGCTGCACTGTTTTCGCTGCTTCAAAGGCAGCTTCTTTAATTTTATTCAAATCCGGGTTTTTTACCTTGGTATAAATAGTGTTTCTCATTAAAATGGGAGGCTCCGCAGGATTTAACACTATAATTACCTTGGCTTTGTCTGCTCCCCCAAGCTCTTCCAAAGCGGTTCTTGTTGTGACCGTGAATTCGTCAATATTTGCCCTCGTCCCGGGTCCTGCGCTTTTACTGCTGATTGATGATACCACTTCTGCATATACAACATCCGCAGCCTTGTTAATTGCTGAAACTATAGGTACATTAGCTTGTCCGGCACACGTAACCATATTTACATTATCAGACTTTAACAAGTTTTCGTCCATATTAACCGCCGGCACACAGTATGGACCTAGAGCCGCAGGAGTTAAATCCACCACAAACATGCCTGCTTCTTTAAGCTTTGGCGCATTGATTAAATGAGCAGGTGCAGAAGTGCAATCAAAAACAATTTTTATATTATTTTTGTGATTATTTATCAAATAATCAATACCTTCAGCAGAGGCATCAATACCTAATTCTCTTGCCTTATCCAACCCTTCTGATTCTTTGATATTGACAACACAAGCAAGCTTTAAATACTTGCTTCTCCTTAGCTTAATCATCAAATCCTGCCCGATATTACCCGGACCGATGATTCCTACTTTTACCTTTTCCAATACAATTCCTCCATTAATTAAATTTAAATAAGGTATTTTGTTTGTTATAGCCAAACTGAGTTTTGTATACCTTTTTAAAAAAATAGGTATTACTTTTTATACCCTATTTTAATTGATATTTCCTCTGCTGCTTTTTTGATCTCTTTAATTGATTCCCGGACCTTTTCCTCAGTCATTCTTACTGTTGGTCCGGATACACTGATTCCGTATATGGCTTCACCTTCATAATTTAGAATGGGTGCTGCAACACATTTCAATCCCATGCTGTATTCTTCGTTATCAAGAGCGTATCCCTTTTCTTTTATTGTCATCAAATTATTTATTAACTCTTTTTTATCTGTTATTGTATATGGGGTGTATTCTTTCAGTTCATCAGGAATTATATTATAAAGATCATCTTCATTTAGATAAGCAAGCATCACCTTACCTACACCCGTACAAAAGGCTGGATTTCGAGCTCCTATTTCAGTGTAAATGCGCATTGACTGTTTTGATTCTTTTTTATTTACATAAACAACCTCAATACCGTCTAATTCACCTATATGAACCGTTTCCTGCAATTTATCGCTTACCTCTTCAATTATGGGAGAAGTTATTTCAATAATATCCAAAGACTTTAATGTGCTCTCCCCTAATTGTATTAAATATAATCCCAAACGGTATTTTTGAGTTTTTCTATCCTGGTCTACAAAACCATGAAATTTTAAAGTGCTGATTAAGCCGTGCAAGGTACCTTTATCAATATCTAACTCATCTGATATTTCCGTCAGCCTCATATCCCGGCCTTTTTCTTTCAACAGTTTTAAGATCAATAATGCTTTATCAACTGATTTAACCTTACCAAGAACTTTCAAATCATTACCCCTAACTCTTATTTTTATGATGATAACACAATAATATATTCTTGTCAATATTTTTTTGCATTGCCAAATATATTTTTGCATTTCCAAACTGTAATCGGTAACTTCTAAGTAATTTACTAATTTACCGGAACCGCTTTACCCATTGAGAACAGGTATAAACAACATTCCTTAACCTTTAAACCGGTTAATTTTTCTACTGCTTCCTTGTATAAGAGTATCTGATCACGGTATTCTTCTTTTAGTTTTTTGATTTGAGCGCTAACATTGTTTCTTTCATCTATTTTATCGGTTTTGTAATCAACAATTACTGCCTCTCCATCCTCTATAAAATAGCAGTCTATAATTCCCTGCACTAAAATTAAATCTTCTTCATTAAGTCTTTCCAATACATGGCTGGCTTTCTTCCTTAATACAAAAGGAACTTCCCTGTAAACAGATTTTGAATTGACAATTCTCCTTCCTATGCTGCTATTAAAGAATTCTTCGATTTTTTTTGCATATGAGCCGATTAGTATTTCTGCTTCAGCTTCTGTAAGAAGTTTCTTCTCTTCCATTTCTTTTATGGAGTTTATTATGCCTGTCTTTTTTAAATCCCCCTTCAAATCGAGGTATTCCATTACACAGTGAAGAATAGTTCCTATTTCCGCTCCTGTGATATCTTTATCCAATACAAACCTTTCATCACTTTCATTATATTTAAATATATCAACCAAGCTTGGAATATGATATCTTAATTTTGTAAAATCTTTATTCTCCAAGTTCTTAAGTTCTGTTACAGATAGCTTCGCAGGCACGTTTACGGAAGTCAAGTAAGGATACTTAAAGCTTAAGCGTCTTCCTATCTCATCGTAATGAGGACTGTTCTCCTTGTTTTTAAAATCCTTCATTGCTGCAATTTTGCTTTTTCTAACATTTATTTCTTCTTTAGCATTTAAGCTTAAGTCATACCGTGTAATCACATTTAAATTCCAGTTTTTCCATTGTCCGCCTTGTATTATTTCATTAAATTTATCAAAATTTATCTTGTCAAACAAGCAACTGCAAATCCAATCCAAATATGAAAATCCCTTATAGACTGCATATTTAGAATGACCTCTTCTCCAATTGCCATGCTTTTTTTCTAAATTTCTTACTGTTCCAACCATTATCAACCTGTCTATGGCTCTTGTCATGGCAACATACAAAACTCTCATTTCTTCAGAAATATTCTCTTTTTTAATTTTCATCTTTATTGCAGTTCGTGCTAATGTTTCTTTTTCTGTTCTTTCAATAATATTTACATACTTAGGAGCAAGGCCGTAATCTTTGTGCATCAGTATTTTGTTTTTTGTATCCTGTAAATTAAACTGCTTGTTTAATCCGCAAAGAATTACTACGGGAAATTCCAAGCCCTTGGACTTATGAATCGACATAAGCCTCACCACATTGTCTTTTTCTCCCAATGTTTTAGCTTGTCCTCTGTCCTCGGAGCCCTTAGCAAGCTTTTCCACATATCTCAAAAACTTAAACAAACCTCTCATGGATGTTTTTTCGTAATCATAAGCCAAATCAGCTAACATTCTCAAATTTGCCTGCCTGATTTTTCCGTTTGGAAGTGCTCCGGCAAAATTGTAATAATTGGTTTCCGTTAATATATCCCATATTAGATCATTAAGGTGCATATACCTGCTTCTGTAAGACCAATCATAAATTTTTTCCGTGAAGGTTTTTAACTTATAAACTAGTTCAGCAGGCTCTTCATCTTCCTTTGCCAAGTATATATATTTATTCAAAGAATCTATGAAGTGTTTTTCCTTAGGATATTTCAGCCTTATTTCCAATAATTCCTCAGTTGTAAAATTACCTATGGGAGATCTCATAACACTTAAAAGCGGTATATCCTGCCTAATGTTGTCAATCAGTTTAAGTAAACTTATTACAATTTTTACCTCTAAGGTTTCATAGAATCCCTTTCCTCCATCATAATAAAAAGGAATATCTACTTTGTTAAACCTTTCTTCAAATATACCTGCCCAATTTGTAACAGATCTTAACAGAATTACAATATCCTTGTATTCTGTTTTCCTGCCCTCTGTCTTTCCGGGGATAAATATTTCTTCCTTTATTAATTCCTTTATTCTCCTTGCAGCAAATAAAGCCTCTAATTCCGCTGTTTCCATTGATTCGATTTCCAGCTCTATTTCACCTTTTATATCTTCATCCTTATTCTCCTTATCCTTATTTTCATCCCGGGTTTCTTGAGAAGTATTTTTATGAATTATATTCAGCTCGACCGGAGCGGAATCGGGAAACTCGCTTCCTGCATTTAAAGCTGTTTTCTCATTGTAGTCAATTTCACCCAATTCCTTTGTCATGATATTTTTAAACACAAAATTAACAGCATCTAAAATTTCAACTCTGCTTCTGAAGTTCTTGTTCAAATCAATTGTTCTGTTTATTACTTTTTCAGTTATTTCCTCGCTGTCTGCCGCAAAGGAGGCATACTTGGAATTAAATATGCTGGGGTCAGCCAATCTGAATCGGTATATGCTCTGTTTAACATCACCTACCATAAACAAATTGTTCTCTCTCTTGATTTGATTTATGATTGCTTCCTGTAAACTGTTAGAATCCTGATATTCATCAATGAAAATATAATTATATTTCTTCCTGTAGTATAAGGCTGTATCGGAGCTTCTTAATATATTTAATGCAAAATGCTCTAAATCATTGAAATCAACAATGGAGTTTTCTTTCTTTTTTTCTTTATAATATTTATCTGTTTTTATTATCAACTCACGCAAGGAATCCATAGCGCTATGCATTTCTTTAATTTCCAATGCATATTTGTCGTAATCCAAATCATAGGGAAGCTCATTCTTTATTGAAACGATAATTGATTTGTATTTGGCCCTCATGCTCTGATTATTTTTTGAGCCGCTCACTTCAATTTGCTTTTCAATATCCACATCCGGATTATCCTTTTCTTTAAAAGATGGAGCTTTAGGTGCCTTAAACTCCTTTAGAGCTCTCATAAATTCTTTCACATCAGAATTAAGAAGAGCTGTTAAGTTTTCAACCAAGTCCATATCCTTCTTTAATGTATCCAAATAAAGAGCAGGTCCATGAGGTTCATTGCATATTTCAACCGCTGTGTTGATATAATCCTTAGCACCATCCAACAATAACATAATATAGCTTTTTATTTCTTCAAGCCAATTTGAATTTTGAAGCTGGTCTCCTCTTATGTTCAGCTTTTCGACATTTTCCCAAAGCCATGCAAAAGGGTCTGGGAAACTTAAAATAAATCTGTATAAAGATTGAATTATTTGACTGAGTTCCTCATCTCCTCTGTTTCCGGTAAATCCCTCAACCAACTTTCTGAAATTTTCCTTATTATTGATTTTCTCATATTCTTCTTCTAATACTTCGTCAACCGCTTCCTGCAATAGTATGCTTAATTCACTTTGGTCACCGACTCTGAAATTAGGATCCACATCAGCTAAATGGAAGTTTTTCTTTACAATATCCATGCAGAAGGAGTCAATTGTAGTAATCATTGCCCGGTTTAATAGGGTTAATTGTTTTCTTAAATGCTTTATATCTCCTTCCTTGCTTTGGACTGCTTTCATCAATGATTTTTGAATTTTCTGCTTCATCCCTGCCGCTGCTGCCTTGGTAAATGTAACAACCAAAAACTTATCTATATCTTCACCGTTTTTAATCAGAGTAATTATTCTCTCAACCATAACAGCAGTTTTCCCTGAGCCGGCTGCAGCAGAAACCAAGATGTTGGAATTTCTTAGCTCAATTATTCGATTCTGTTCTTTAGTCCAATTCATTTTGCCCCTCCTTCTTCTTCCGCTGCTCTATAATTTACTTGTGTCCCTTCAAAATCAGAATAGTTTTTACTGATTGTTCTGAAGCTGTTTCCCAAGGAGCTGTCAAACTGGCAAATACTTATATATTCACAATAGGTGCAGGGGATTTTACCGTCAGATTTTTTGTAAGGCTCAATATTTATATTTCCTTCCAAAATACTTTTTGTCATATCTGCACATTTCTTATAAACCATATCCATTAATTCATTAAATGCTTCTTCACTTAAGGCCTTGGTTCTGCCTTCGTAAAATTCTCCGTCCTTTTTAATTGCCGCAGGTATGATGCTTGAAGTAGAGCCAATGTTTTTATCCATAAACTTAATCACTTCTTTATCCTTTAAAACATAGCCCTTGAGCTTTAATTTTTTGAATATTTCTTCCTCCGGCTCTTTTCCCGTGTTTTCATCCTTATATACCGGGTCATTTATATAATAATAAAACACGCCGCCTATATGAGGTTTTTTGCCGAACAATTCTTCTCCCTTGTCAATTAATGCTTTTAAATACACAATCAATTGTACCTGTATGCCTTCTTTGGCATCGTCTAAGTCAATATCATTAGGAGAAGATTTATAATCAATAATACTGATATATAACTTATCATTATTTTCAAAGACATCCACCCTGTCTATTTTTCCCCTGAGTTTAAATACTTCCTTAATATTATCTGTTTCTACCGGTATTTCGATGGGCGGTAAATAAACACCTTTTTGTGCCTTTTCGTCTTTAATATCCACCAAATCAATTTGCAGCTCCGTATACTTAGGTCTGAAGTCACTTGAATTTAATTGTCTTACGATAGTCCAACATGTTCTTTTCATGACTCTTTTTATTTTTTCCTTCATATACTTGTTTCTGTAATTCGCTTCAATAGCTGTTACTTTATCTGACTGCTCCGATAAAATTTCATGGGTTATTTTAGAAGCTTCTTCTTCTGCCGTATCCCTGTCAATTACACTGATATCCTTGTATTCTTTATTTATTTTATTTATAAATTTCTCTACCACCGAGTGATAGATATTGCCTAAATCATAAAACTCTATTTTCTGAATAGCTCTTTCCCTTGGTTTTAACACATTTTCCATAAAATATTTAAACTGGCATTCAGCATAGCTTTCAAGTTTTGAAACCGTCATTGTCATATTGTTTTCATAGATACTTTTCACAATATCAGGCTCCAAAGTATTCATTTGATTATTATATTTTAAAGCTTTATTGATAATATGAAAATTTTCTTTGTCTTCTTTTTCATACCATGAGTAAACATCCTTCCAAAGGTTATCTATTTCATAGCCATCTATATAATTTCTCATGTTTTCCACAAAGTAATCATAGGTTCCACTGTAATTTGAAACAAATTCTAATTCATCTTCAATACTTAGCTCCGAACTTTCCTTTACCTTGATGAAAATTTTCTTCAATATGTCAATATATAAGGATGGCTGTAAGCTTTCCCCTGTTGCCAAGCTTAAGGGATAACTTATGGATAATCTATGGGAAGGGCTTGAAAACAGCTTGTAAAGCATGTGCTTTTCTTTAAAGGTGTCATAATCCGCACCTTTTGTCAGCTTAATATCATTTTTTAGAAGAAGCTCTCTTTCTTCGTTTAAAAGCAAACCCTTCTCTGTATTTTTTGCATCCAAGTTACTGTCATTTGCCCCTATTATAAACAAGGCTTTAGGTTTTGTAACAGCAATTCTGTCAATTTCCCCCACTTCAACCTTGTCTATGGCAGGCGGAATTATGCTTACCTCGACTTGTCCAAAACCTGCTTCCAGCATTTTTCTATATTCTTTGATTGAAATCTCCATGTCTTGTCCAACTAATAAAAGCTGTTCAAAAATTTCCATAATATAGTTCCAGCACTGAGAATATTCACTTGCTTCCTCATATTTGTGCATGAAATTAAATCCTTTGACGGCCTTCTCCATCTTTTCTTTTACCTTGTGCTTATTTAAGTATTTAAATATCAGCTTTGTAATTTCATTGACAGTTTTAAATTTATTGATTTCTTTTCTTTCAGCTTCAAAATCATCGGCAAATAATTTCCTGTATTCTTCCATGTCGTACTTATCAGACTCAGCTTTTATATCCTCATCCTTAACGAAGGGTTTGAACTCTTTAAACCACTTTTCTCCTTCTATGCCGTACTGCAGGGCATAGTTTTCCAAGCTATGGACTTGGCTTATATTTAAAGGAGAAAAACCTGTTTTCAAATATTCAAAAACATTGTCATATTTAAATCGCCAAATAAACATGTCAAGAATAGAAAGTATGTACTTGGTTAAGGGATTATTTAAAATATCTCTTTTAACATCCAAGAAGTATGGTATCTCATATTGGGCAAAAATTCTTTTAACATTTGTTTCATAGGTGTCCATACTTCCCACAGCAACCTTTATATCCCTCCATCTATAACCCTTGTCCCGAATCAAAGATATTATTTTAGCGGCTGTTCTCTGAGTTTCCGTGTATGGATTCAAAGAAGAGTATATAGAAATATTATCTGTATCATTATCATATTCTTCCGCATTTAAGGAAAATATGTTTTTTTCAATTATTTTTATTTCCGGTGAAGAAGACTTGTTTTGTTTCAAAGATAATACTTCTATATCTGCAGCTAAGTTTTTTAGGTTAAGATATGTATCATATAAAATTTTAAATGCTTCAAAGTCATCTTTATCTTTTAGTTCAGCAAAATATGTAGAGTCAATGTTTAAAGAAAGAGTTACAGATTTAGAAAAATCACAAAGTGCTTTAATCAAGCTAAGCCTTTGACGATTAAAGCTTTCAAATCCATCAATCCATATTTTTGAATTCCTGATGTATGCTGACTCCTTAATCAAAGAAATAAAAAGGTTGGTTTTATCTTCTTCATCAAAATGTTTGCCTTCAGTTCTTTTATTAAACTCAGAATAAATCAATTCAATATCAGAAATTTTACGCATTAGAAGCTCATCTTCCACATCTGATGCTGCTTTTATCAGGGATTGGCTGTCAACTAAATTTTGTTTGAATTCAGAAATTAATTCTTCAAATTCTTTCAAAAACCCGCTTTGCATGTAAGAATTAGCGAAAATTTTAAGTTTGTCCCTATTTTGTTCAAATATCTGCTTAAGAAGCATGATTTTACCAAAAACACTTATGTCCTGTACCTTCAATCCGCCCACTTCTTCCAACACTTTGTTCTCAAGCCTTTTAAAGCTTAAAATTTCCACATTCATAATACCCTGCAGCTCAAACTTTTGTATGATATCGCTTTCAGCTTGATATGTCATAAGCTCAGGCACTATTAATATTAAATTGTCTTTTGTTTCATTGGATAATGATATAATTTCATCATAAATATAAGTTGATTTCCCGGTGTTTGCTCTACCTGCAATTATTCTTAAACTCATGTATACCACCTTCGTGCATTTTCAATTATTCCTGACAAAAAATAAAGCTTTGTTCTGAATTAATTAACTAAATTATACAGGAAAGCTTCTTCTATTGCAATACACTTGTTATTATCACATACAGTATAAAAAAAAGATAAGAAACACAGGATGCCTGCAATTTTATTATTCTTATGAAACTTTAAGTTTTTAAAACATATTATAATTCAGGAGGGTTGTAATATGAATAATTATTGCTATAAAGCAGAAATAAGTATGCATGAATACAAAAAAACATTCAGTTATAACAACACAGAAATGTTGATGCTGACAATTATATATCCGCAAATCAGTTTGAATAACTCCCAATCCGAATATAAAATAAATTCTCAAATTAATATGGAAGTCAGTAATTATAAAAGATACGCTAAGTACTTATTTAAACAGGCAATTAAAACATACACCCGGTCTTTAAACAATGGTTATCCATTTTTAGGCTATGAAGCTTATTTGGAGTATTTCATAACTTATAATGAAAACTGTTTTTTGAACTTATATTTCGATAAGTATGAATTTACGGGAGGAGCACACGGCAGCACCGTAAGAGCATCTGACACTTGGGAATTATGCTGCGCTACTCATCTGCCCCTCAGCAGCTTTTTCAAGCCGGGTACAGACTACAAGCGTCTTTTAATCGATGAAATATTAAGTCAGGCAGAAGTGATACAAGGTAGACAAAATATTTATTTTGAAGATTATAAAGCATTGATTATTAAAAATTTTGATGAGGACAGTTTTTATCTATCAAGAGAAGGAATAACAATTTATTATCAGCAATATGAAATTGCCCCTTACTCTACAGGCATAGTGGAATTCACCATCCCTTATTCTAAAATAGGGTGGAGACCGAATTGTTAATGATGCCCTGCTACATTAAATAAGGTATGGGGACACACTTTCAAAGTCGAGTGACCCTATGTAGGGTAGCTTTTGAAGAAATGTCCCCAAATTTTAATTTGCAGTTAAACTCTTTATAGCATATGGTATACAATTGACAAGGTCTCCAGCCTTCAGCGAATTCTCCCCAATTGTCTGAACTCCTAAATCACCGGCTGCTCCATGTAAGTAGACTGCTGTTTTCAAGGCATTTTTAATCTCAATGCCTTGTCCGATTAAGGATGCAATTGCTCCCGTCAATACATCTCCGCTGCCTGCTGTTGCCATGCCTGGATTCCCAGTAGTATTAATGAAGACATGTCCATCGGGACATGCGATAATGGTTCTAGCACCTTTTAGCACTAAATACACATTATTTTCCTTAGAAAAATTCATAGATTTTTTAATTATATCTGTTTTAATAAAATCTATATCTTTATTAAGTAATTTAGCCATTTCTCCGTAATGAGGAGTTAAAACTATCGTCTCTGAATGAACTCTTAAATTGTTTAAATTATTTAAATTCAGCCTATTAATACCTTCCGCATCTATAATCAAGGGTTGCGTGCAGTTTTTCAATAGATAGTTTAATATGGCAGTGTAATAATTTATGTTTGTACAGCCGGAGCCTGTTGCCACCACATCTGAATAATCAACAATTTCTTTTTGCAGCTTTTCAAATAAACTGTCATTAACATCGTATGTACATGTTATAGCTTCCAATGACATAGATTCAACAACCGTATAAATATCATCAGGTATAAATGCTTTAACCAGTCCGCTGCCACACCTGAGTGCCGCATTAAGATTTAATACACAAGCTCCTGCCATACCCTTCGAGCCGGATACAAATCCAACTTTACCGTAGGTTCCCTTATGTGAATTTCTGCTTCGTTTTATTAAGATGTTTTTAACATCATTAAATCCCGTTAAATAGACACTCTCATAAAGCTCTGAAACTTCAACTTCTTCTTCGATTCCTAAGATATAGCCGTCTAAATCTTTTAAACTCATATCCTTCACCTGTTTTCTGTGTTTACCTTTATTATATATCTTTATGGTAAAATCTTCAATATAAGTATCACTCTTTTGATTGTTTTTTCGCTGACTCGTTTGTATCAATTGATTTGCTGTATACAACATCTTTGAAATGAGGATTCTAAGATAAAATTACATAACACATTAAGCAGAGTAACAAGGTATTCATTCCAAAGAATATTTTTTACTGTTGACATTTTGACATAATCAGCTATATACTATGGTTTAATCTTAAATATATTCATCAAAAGCGGCGGAGGGATCTGGCCCAATGAAGTCCGGCAACCAATCGAAGGATGTGGTGCAAATTTCAGCGGTATTAACCGGCAGATGAGATAAGATAATGTCTTCCAATGGCGGGGACGTTTTTTTATCTGTAACAATGGAGTGTTATAAATGAACGTGAGATATCTAAGTAATGACCAAATTAATATTGAAAAATCAGTAGCCTTAAGATATTTGAATTACAAAAATCAAAATATCGATGAAAACACAAACAAACTTTTTGATGAATCAATAAAAGAATTAATGGAGATTTGCCAGTTTAAATATGTGTTCAGAATTTTCTCTTTAAAAAAAGATGATACTTGCATAAGCTTTGAAAATCAGATAAATATTAGGTCGAATGATTTAAAAAGCCTTTTTTGTCACTGTGACAAGTCGGCTGTCATGGCAGCAACCATCGGGTTTGAAACAGAAAAAAGAATCAGATATTACAATATAACTGATTTATCGAAAGCTTTAGTCTTTGACGCCTTGGCCACAACTTTCATCGAAGCATTATGTGATGCTGCAGAAGCTGAGATAAAGGAATTTGCAGCTAAGGAAGGATGCAGCATTACTTTGAGATATAGTCCCGGATATGGAGATGTATCGATTTCTCATCAAGGAGAAATTCTTTCTGCACTTGATGCTCAAAAACTCATCGGTTTGACAGTTTCCGATTCTTCGATACTAATACCGAGAAAATCCGTAACTGCTTTTATAGGTTTTGATAAAAGCAAGAATATTTATAAAAAATCCTGTTTAAACTGCAATCTTTTTGAAAGCTGCAATTATTCCAAGGAAGGAGAGAAGAGCTGTGTTAAATAAATTTATAGATAAATTCCTGTTTTTTGATGGTGCGATGGGTACTATGCTGCAAAAAAGAGGACTAAAAACAGGTCAATTACCTGAGGAGCTTAATATAAAAAATCCTGAAATCCTTTACAATATCCACAGGGAGTATTTAAACTCAGGCTCCAATATTGTGTCCGCAAATACTTTTGGTGCCAACAGGCATAAGTTTAAAAATTCAGAATATAAGCTTGAGGAAATTATAAGAGCTGCTGTTAAAACAGCTAAAAACTCAACAAGCGGTATGGAAGAAAAATATGTTGCATTGGATATCGGACCCATAGGAACCCTCCTGTCCCCCTTAGGCACACTAAGTTTTGATGACGCTTATAATATATTCAAAGAGCAAATAATTATAGGAGAAGATGCAGGGGCAGACTTAATCATTATTGAAACATTTGCTGATTTATACGAATTAAAGGCAGCAATCTTAGCTGCTAAAGAAAACTCATGCCTTCCTGTCTTTGCAACCATGTCATTTCAGGATAACGGTCGTACCTTTACCGGCACTGATGTGAAAACTTTTGTTTTTACAGCTGAAGGCCTGGGAGTTGATGCTCTTGGAGTTAACTGCTCCCTAGGTCCTAAACAGCTGCAGCCAATAGTTGATGAACTTTTAAAATACAGCTCCATACCTGTTATGGTGCAGGCAAATGCAGGTCTTCCCATATATCAAAACAATAATACTTACTATGATATTGACCCTAAAGAATATAGCCATGAAATAAACATCATGGCAAAAAAAGGTGTGTCAATATTTGGAGGGTGCTGCGGTACTAGCCCTGAATATATCCAAAGCATGGTTAATTCATTAAAAGGATTAAAGCCTGTAGAAATTTCAAAAAAGAACTTTACAACAGCAACTTCATCCTCTAAGACAGTATTTTTTGGAGAAGAAGTAAAAATTATAGGTGAAAGAATCAATCCTACAGGCAGAAAATATCTAAAGGAAGCCTTGATGGAAAATAAGCTTGATTATGTAATAAAAGAAGCAATTGCCCAGCAAGAAAGCGGCTCTCATATATTGGATATTAATGTTGGACTTCCTGGAATTGATGAAAAGGAATTGATGAGAAAAGCAATTCATGAAGTGCAAAGTGTTGTTTCCCTGCCCTTGCAAATTGACAGTCCCAATGTTGATGTCATTGAAGCCGGAGCAAGAATATATAACGGAAAACCAATAATAAATTCTGTTAACGGCAAAAAAGAAAGTATGGAAAAAGTATTCCCCATTGCAAAAAAATATGGTGCCTTGCTTGTGGCTTTGACCTTAGATGAGGAAGGACTTCCCGCTACTGCTGAAAAAAGGTTGGAAATCGCTTCAAATATTATCGAAACTGCCAAGGATTACGGTATACCTGAAGAAAATATTCTTATAGATCCTCTTGTATTAACTGCTTCTTCAGAGCAGGCAGCTGTAATGGAAACACTTAAGGCAATTCCTTTAATAAAGAATAAGTATAAAGTCAAAATTGTTTTGGGAATCAGCAATGTATCATATGGACTGCCTAAGAGACAGCTGTTAAATACTACCTATCTTGCCATGGCTTTAGCATTCGGTATGGATGCTCCCATTACCGATTCAACCAATGAAGCAGTGATGGATGTCATAAGATCATATAGAGTATTGTCTGCTCAAGATAAAGACAGCAGGAAGTATATCGAATCCTACAGCAATATAATCACTGAAAGCTGTGGTGTCGATTATGATAAGAATTTAATAGAAATAATTATTAATGGTTTAAAGGATGAAGCCAAGGAGGTATCAGTAAAACTTCTTGAAGTGTATGAACCTATAGAATTAGTAAATCAATTCATTGTACCCGCCTTGGATATTGTAGGTGAAAAATATGAAAATCAGGAAATATTTCTGCCTCAGCTTATCAGAAGTGCAGAAACTTCCAAGGCAGTATTTGAAACTATAAAGGAAAAGTCTGAAAAAGCTGATGAAATAGAAGGTAAAAAAATATTATTGGCCACTGTAAAGGGAGACATTCATGATATTGGCAAAAACATTGTAAAGCTTATGCTCGAAAATTATGGTTACAGGATTTTTGATTTAGGCAAGGATGTGGATACTGAAAAAATAGTTGAAACAGTTCATAAGGAAAATATTGAATTGGTTGGTCTAAGTGCCTTAATGACTACAACGGTAAAAAATATGGAAGATACTATTAAAGAATTAAAGAAGGAATTTCCTCATGTAAAGGTGATGGTTGGAGGTGCGGTATTAACCGAGGATTATGCTTCCAAAATAGGTGCCGACTATTACTCCAAGGATGCAAGGGGTGCTGTAGACTTAGCAAAAAAAGTATTCACTGACTAAAAAGACTGCCCTTTTGGGCAGCCCTTATTCAGCTTCATAAATTAGTATGTTTTCATTGTTCTGTGCTAAAAAAATTTTTTCTATTTCATCGTCTATCAAGCTGTTAATGTCACTAAATTCTATTTTAGCACTTACACTGCAATTCGAGCTCAAACTCCGAGGTACAGGCATAAGCTCGCATTGAATATTCATCCTTTTGCATTTTCTATCGAATTTAACAGCACCTGAATGTGTGAAAAACAAAACATTATATATCATATTACTTCCTTGCTTCTATGAGAAATGTATCATCTTCTTCTCTTACGGCGGTCTTATATCCGGCGCTCTTTAAAAATCTTTCAACATTCCCCTTGGCAGTATTGTTGTCTACTATTATATCCAGTCCTTCAGGATTCTCCTCCAATGATTTTTTTGTCATTAAGACCGGCTGAGGGCAGCTCATGCCGCATGTATCTATTCTTTTCATTAAATTTTCCTCCTATTCAACATTTGCTTTAGATAAGGCCTGGCTGCTTTTTTTCTTTACCAAATCTTCTGAGTTTAAGTATGAAACAATAGCTAAAAATGCAAAGCATATCAGTGCAGCAACTTTTCCGTTTGCAGTTACACCTGCACCACTTGAAGCTAACCCGAAATTATGAGCAAAAGCAGCTCCAACCAACATACCCATAACACTTATAACTGAGTCTGTATTTCCTTCTCCCGACAGTATTAATTGTCTTAATGGACATCCTCCCAACAAA
This sequence comes from Tissierellia bacterium, assembly GCA_012519555.1. Taxonomy (GTDB): domain Bacteria; phylum Bacillota; class Clostridia; order Tissierellales; family Sedimentibacteraceae; genus Sedimentibacter. The sequence continues at coordinate 21,939 of JAAYPY010000081.1, forward strand.
ACAGAGCCCCATCCGACAATTGCCATTCCTAAGAAGTTCCACAAACCGTCAGTGTGGGCTATAGGCTGTTCAGCAAAGCCTAATTTAAAAAATCCGAAAGCAAAGTTTCCAACAAAGCTGAATACTAAAATAGCAATAAATCCTGTCAAAAGATACATGTCTCTGAAAAGTACCATATCACGAGTTCCGCCAACCATACACAATCTGGTCTTCTGAGCTAAGGCGCCCACTATCAAGCCTGCCGCCAATGATAAAGCTATAGGTGCATGCATAGAGCCCGGTCCCTTTTCAGAAAAAAAGAGAAAAGCAGGTGCAGTTATGAGAAGAATCAAAGCTCCCACATTCACAGCCGGGAAAATATAGCCTTCAATTTTAGTAATATTGTAAGACCTTTTCAAATTAAATCCCTTATTTAAGAATATGACACCAATGTAGATTCCTGCCACAAAGCCGGCAAGTCCGACCAAGGCATTTAAGTCTCCTCCTGCAAGCCTCAATACCATCCTCAAAGGACATCCTAAGAATATTAATGCTCCAATCATCACTACTATTCCTAACACGAATCTGGTGAAAGGCGAAGAACCGCCTTTGGTATGAAACTCTTTGTTTTTCAAAGATAATAAGAATGCTCCCAATACAAGACCTATGATTTCAGGTCTTATATATTGAACAACGTCTGCTCTATGTAGTCCTATTGCTCCAGCAATATCCCTTATAAAACAAGCTATGCAGAAGCCCATATTTGCAGGATTCCCAAAATATACAAGTAATACTGCGATTATTCCTATTGCTCCTCCTGCTATAATGATTCCTTTTTTGTCATTCATTTAATAACCTCCCTCTATTTTTATTTATTAATTAACAATAAAATTATATTATGGGAAATTATTTAAAACAATATGTATGAAATTTTCCAATACTTGAAGCTTCAACTATCAATTATTCTTATTTAAATATAAGAAAGCTTGTATTTTTAACGCCATTCAAATAAATTTATCCTTTGGTATATAAAATCATAATTGAATAAATATATACAATATGTTAAACTAATATTATTCTTTTAAAAACAAACTTTGCTTATCTACCTTAAAGAGAGGAAATACTATGAGATATGTCTATATGGACAATGGTGCCACATCTTATCCAAAGGCTCCCGGTGTCGGGGAAAGTATGTCAGATTATATTTTAAATATTGGAACAAATGTTAACCGAGGTGCTTACAGCTCATCTTTTAAAGCTGAAAATACTGTATACGAAACCCGGGAACTCTTATGTGAGCTCTTCCATTTTAATAAACCGGAAAATGTGGTTTTTACAAAAAATATAACAGAAAGCTTGAATGTACTCCTAAAATCCTTATTGAAGGAAAATGATCATGTGATAGTATCATCAATGGAACATAATGCTGTTATGAGACCCTTAAATTCGCTGAATAAAGTTGAATACACCAAGGTTATGTGCAGTGAAAGAGGAGAGTTAAATATCGAAGATGTTGAAAAAGCAATAAGGGAAAACACTAAGGCTGTAATAATGACTCATGCTTCAAATGTATGCGGCAGCATTTTAGATTTGGAAAAAGTAGGACAAGTTTGCAGAAAACATAATCTTTTCTTTATAATCGACAGCGCTCAAACAGCAGGATTTTTGGATATTGACATTCATGGATTAAATGCTGATGCCCTTGGGTTTACAGGTCATAAAAGTTTATTGGGCCCTCAGGGAATAGGCGGATTTATAATTAACGATAGAATTAACAAAGAAATGACAAGTTATATTGAAGGCGGCACAGGAAGCTTATCAGATGCAGAAATACAGCCTGATTATATGCCTGATAAGTTTGAAGCAGGTACCTTAAATATTCCGGGCATTTTCGGATTGAATACATCCTTGAAATATTTGTTAAGCTGCGGTGTTAAAAATATCCGAGAGAAGGAAAACTTCCTCATGAATAGATTTTTAGAAGGTGTCATTAATATTGATAATATCAAATTAATAGGTAAAAATACAAATCAAGACAGGACAGGCATATTATCAATTGATTTTATAGATAATGATAACGGTCTTGTTTCTTATGAGCTTAGCAAAGAGTACGGTATTATGACAAGAAGCGGTATGCATTGCGCACCCTCTGCCCATAGAACATTAGGAACCTTCCCAAAAGGAACCGTACGTTTTTCTGTGAGCCATTTTACGACAATTGAAGAAATCGACTATACTATAGATTGTATTAATAAGATTGCTAATAAATAAGAGGAGCTGCAAGGTGACACTAGCCCCGTCCCCTTGTCATAAAGGAAGGTAGTTTATGGAATTTAATCAATTAGAGAGTTTTATAAATGTTGTAAAATTTAATAGTTTTTCTTTGGCTGCGAAAGAACTTTACACAACTCAACCTACTGTGAGCAATAATATTAAGAATTTAGAAAAAGAGCTGAATACTACTCTTTTGGACAGGACCAGCAAAACAATAACCTTGACTGATTCCGGGAAGCTCTTTTATAAATATGCTGTTGAGCTGATTAATGTCAGGGACAAAGCTAAGTTTGCCATATCGGAGCATGACTGCAAGGTTGAAGGTGTAATAGAAATATGCGCCAGTTCCATACCTGAAGAATATATTTTACCCTACATAATAAAAGATTTTTTAAAAAAATATCCCAAGGTTTCATTTTCTGTAACCCATAGAAATTCAAGAAAGGTAATAGATGATATTTTAGAAGGAAAGCTAAACTACGGAATTGTAGGTGCAAAGTATTATTCGGAAATATTGGAATACATAGATTTTTACGAAGATGAGCTGATTTTGTGCGTACCGGTAAGCGAAGAATACCCCTGGTCTGAAAATGAGCTTTTAGATATAAAAACTCTATATTCGGAAAAGCTTATATTTAGAAAGCCAGGCTCCGGAACCAGGCGATTAGTTGAACAAAGACTATCAGAGAAAGGTATTGAATTAGATGATTTAAATATAGTTTCTTATATTGACAGCAATGAAATGATAAAAAAAATGATTGCGCTAAAATTAGGTATTAGTTTTATATCAAAAATAGCCGTAAAAAACGAAATTGATTTAAAGCTGATTAAAGCTTTCCGAATAAAAGGATTAAACTTAAAACGAAATTTTTACTTTGTTTACAACAAAAATAGAACTCTATCGCCTTTGGTGGAGGCTTTTAAAAATTTCTTAATATCTTGGAAATATTAAATAATGAGGAAGTGGAAAATATGTCATCAGATGAAATTAAACTGACACAAATGACTCAAAGCTCCGGCTGAGCAGCAAAAATAGGACCTGATGTTCTGGCACAAGTTTTGTGCCACTTAAACAATGACACTGATGAAAATCTTCTTGTTGGAATGACTACTTCAGATGATGCTTCAGTTTATAAAATAAGCGAAGAGCTTGCCTTAGTGCAAACCTTGGATTTTTTTACACCTGTAGTAGATGACCCCTATTTATACGGTCAAATAGCAGCTGCTAATTCATTAAGCGATGTATATGCCATGGGCGGAGAGCCAAAGCTTGCTCTGAATATTACCTGCTTTCCGTCAGACCTGCCCAAGGATATTATAAAGAAGATTCTGCAGGGCGGTCATGATAAGGTTAAAGAAGCAAATGCACTAGTCATAGGAGGCCATACCGTAGAAGATAAAGAGCCCAAATACGGCTTGTCCGTAACAGGCTTTATTCATCCTAAGGATCTAGTAACCAACAGCAATGCGAAGCCGGGAGATGTTTTAATTCTTACCAAGCCTTTGGGATTAGGAATTTTAAATACAGGTATTAAAGCAGGAATAGTAAGTGAAGATGGATATAAAACTGCTGTCTCTACCATGACCGAATTAAATAAGTTCTCTAAAGATGCTATGATGAAGGTTGGGGTAAACAGCTGTACCGACATAACAGGATTTGGTTTGCTGGGACATGCTTATGAAATGGCTGAAGGAAGTGATGTCACCATTAAATTTTGTGCCCATTCCATACCAATTATAGAAGAAGCCTTATCCTTGGCAAGGATGGGTATTATTCCCGCCGGAGCCTACCGAAATATGGATTATATTAAAAGCCATGTTAAGATTTCAGATAAGACAGCTCAGGAGATAATCGACTGCATGACTGACCCTCAAACATCAGGAGGACTCTTGATATCTGTTGAAAAAAACAAATCAGAAATGCTTCTTAATGAACTTAAAAAAAGTATTACTCCCTATGGGTTAGTAGGTGAGGTTTTAGAAAAACAAGATTACCGAATAATCGTCGAATAAAAAGAATCCGTAGAATGCTCTACGGATTCTCACCATCTATTCTATTGTTTCTATCACTTGGAATAAATCGCTGTTTTGTTGATTAATATGAACAAGAGTGTCATTTTCCCACTTTCCTTCTTCGAAGGTTCCGTCTATATAGTATAAAACTCCTGAGCCTTCCTTTTTCCCATCTTTGAAATTACCGACATACTTATTTCCGTTTGCATATGTATAAGTTCCTAAACCCTCCTTCATTCCATTGACGAATTCTCCTTCATATTTATCGCCGTTGGCATATGTGGTAACTCCATAACCATTTATGAAATCATCCTTAAATTCACCTTCATAAATATATTTGTTTGGTACGGTAAATTTCCCCTTTCCATGCTGAACATTCTCTATAAACTCTCCCTCATACACATCTCCATTGGCATATGTATAAACACCGTAGCCATCCATCATTCCGTTTTTCATCTCACCTTCATAGACAAACTTATTTGGTGAAGTGAATTTTCCATGACCTTGCGGTTTATTCTCTTTAAATTCGCCTTCATAAACATCACCGTTGGCATATGTATAAATACCGTAGCCATCCATCATTCCGTTTATCATCTCACCTTCATAAACATCACCGTTAGGATATACTATTCTCATTTTGTTTTCTTGAATTACCTCTTCTGCTTCCCCGCTATCTGAATCATTTATTTCAATTATGTCTTCAATCTCGTTTTTTTTATCAATGTCATTTTCATCATTGTTTTCCATACTGCTGTCAATATCATTAATTCCATTGAACTTGTCAATACTTTCCTTTGTCCCATAATATAATTCTCCATTATTATCTTCGTATTTAGAACAAGATGACGTTATTATTAACATAGTCACCAAAATAAGTGCAATAATCTTTTTCATTGCTTGCCTCCATACCAGCCCCTCTCTTACATAATTATTATTGCCGGCAGAGGCTAAATTAATAATAGCAGTAATTTTCATTATTGTTAAAAGATGTCAACCGGTTGGCTTTGCTTCTTTCTTAATGTAATATAAGTAAGCAGCATGTTTAAAATACCAAGAATTGTAAAAATGATTAATATTATGTTGTTGGAGCCTGTTAAATCATATGTAAAATTAATTACGGGAGTTCCAAGAGCAATACCTGCTCCGACCAATGCAGATGCTATACCTATAATATCACTTAAGTATTCTTCCCCTGCCAGAGCTGAAGTGAACAAGGGCAGCAAAACTGAAAGTGCGCTTAATGAAGTACCGAATAAGACGGCAAACATCCATGCTATAATTTTACTTTTAACTATGAGAAGAAGAACTGAGCTGATTACAAAAGAAATCAAACAAATACCAATTGCAGCTTTTATACCTATTCTGTCATAAACGGCACCAACAAAAATTTTAGCTAATGCCATTACAAACAAAACCCCTCCTAATATTTTAGAAGCAAAAATTTCATCAAATCCCCTGTCCATCAAATGAGAGGGCAGAACATTCAACCATGGTGCAATTAAAAATGCCATCATAAATATAACGGTAAGACCTAAAATTACCCTGTGCTCTTTTAATAACTGGCCTGTCGTTTTTCTTTTTATAACAAGAGTTTCTTCATTAGAGTTTTCAAAAGATTCTACAGGATTTTCTTTGACAAATAAAGCGATGGGAATAATCAGAATAAATAAAATAGCCGAAGTTAGCAAATATGATTGTTTAAAACCGTAAAAAGATATGATATAGCCCACAACAGGGCTCATAACAGACCCTCCGAAGCCGCTTCCGGCAGAAATCAAACCTAAAATAGTTCCTCTGTTTTCGGTAAACCAACTGTTAATAAGCAGTGAAAATACTATCATATTTGTGTAAGTATGTCCGATTCCGAATAAAAATGCTCCCAGGTAAAAATGCAAGAGTACAGTTGATTTATAATATACAAAAAAGGCAGAAGCGCAACAAAAGGCTCCCAAAACAACTACTCTTTTTATGCCTATATGTCTGTAGAGCTTCACAAAAGCTAAATTTGCAATTATGGTGATTATGGATATGATGCTGAAAATTATTGAAAATTCGGCTCTGCTAAAACCATAGCGGCTTGTTACGGGAACCACGTATAAACTGCCAGTATTATTTGCATGCCCGATATAAAAAAATGCAATAAGAAAGCATATAAGAGCCACCACATATCCGTAGTTAAATTTTTTATTCATACTCCCCAATCCCTCATCAGTTTAAAACTCAATGGACTGATTATTGATATCAACCAAATATTTTGTGCAATTGCCTTGGAATCTGTTTATTATTAGCTCTTCTATATCTTTCATAGCTTCATAAAGTGAGGAGCCTTCCTCATATTCAAATCCTACAAGTTGAAAAAATACATGCTTGCTATCAAGTGTAAGTTTCCCTAATTCGCTTTGTCTCCAAAGCCATTTATAAGTTTGAACTATATTACCGCTTGTAAATATCAGCTCATTTTCTTCCACATCTTCATATTCTTCCGAGCCGAAGGGCAAAAAAACATCCCCTTTTCTGCTGTAGCGAACTTCCAAGTCCTCATGAATATCCTTTAAATCATGACCTCCTAAGGATATTCCTTTTTCTATGGATACGGCATTGCATAAATCCACTAAGGCATTAATAACCGGCAGCTGCCCGCCTTTTACTATTCTTTTGAACATTGCTTCCACTGAAGGAGGATATTTGTTTGGATTAATACCTGACTTCTTCACAACTTCCCTGTATAATTTCACATTCTTCAATTCTCGTATTTCATCAGGCTTTGTTTTCTCCCTCATTTTAGCTTCAGCTTTTCTGAGCCTTTCCTCATCTTCAGGTCTTGTATCCGAATTTTTTATATCATTTCCCACCAATATTCCAAATTTAATATCAGGATTTAATTCAAACACTGATTTGTCAACTGTGTATTTCATTTTTTTCGCTCCTTTCAGTTTAACTATAACTTTTTCTTATTGGGCAAGAGCCTCTTTGATAATTTTCTCTTTTGGAATTTGTTGAATAAGTTCTGTTTCCAATAACTTTGGGTTACTGATGTATTTCTCAAACAGTTTGAAGGACCTGGCGTAATATACACCGTCACATATTCTCTCATCCATTGTATAACCTATTTGGCAGCATTTTTTTATCACTATCTGGTCATTCTCAACTAAGGGAAGCTTTACTGTTTTCCCTAAGGCAGCAAATAAGCCTGTGGTTCCAAAATCATAAAGATGATGATATATGTACTGAGTGTCTATGGACTTTAAATATGTAAAAAACATTGTTGTATGAAAAGGGCTTGCTTCAATGATACTTTTAGGAAGCATGTTGTACTTATCCGCTGTTTTTATAATCCTGACCAAAATTTTCTTCACAAATCCGGGCATTGACATTACTCTTTCAGCAAGTTTGTCCGTATCATTTTCTCCATTATAGGATACTGCTTCAGCTATGTTTTTATCTATAATCTCAGCAATTTCAAAAATATTTTCTTTGCCTGTAAATTCAAATTTTACGGTTGTTTCTTCCCCGTCATCTCTAAATGAGCGTTTCACAGCCATTGAAACATAAATCTTATTCCTCTGGTAAATCTGACTGTTCATGACAAATCGGTTAAGCTGCGGTCTTTCTGCAATTACTCTTACATAAGCAGCTATAAAAACATGCATATAAGAAAAATTGTAACCTGATTGTTTTTTCTCTAAAATATATTTATCAATACTTTCAGCCGGAAAAACCTGCTTTGAAAAGTTTTGTGAATCACTTCTCTTTTCCATTACATAAGGAATAATTTTTACAAATGGTTTCAAATCTTTTAGTAAATAGCCGTCACTTCTTCTCATATACGTCCTCCATAAACTTCCAAAAATATATAAACAGGTATTATCTCTATTGTACCACTGCAAGTTATATGGGAATTCCTCTAAGATATGCAGCTTAATCGAAGAATATCACATTTTTATAGTAGTATCAATCTTTTTATTTACAAAGTTTTTCCTCCAATTTTTGCTTCCTTGATATTTCATTATATGTAACATATTCTACTATAAGTTAAGAGATTTGTAAATCAAGACAAAATCTTATTGACACATATGTACGCTAATGCTAATATTATGTTATACGATATATCGCGTCACATAATAGTTGGAATATAAGGAGTGATAATGTGCCTTACGAAGGTGGTCCAATGACCGAAGCCATGTACTATGTCCTGTTAGCATTAGTACATCCTAACCATGGTTATCAGCTTATGAATGAAATTGAAGAAGTATCAAAGGGAAGAGTAAAAATGGGACCGGGAACTATGTACGGCGTTCTTACAAGGCTTCAAAAAGATAAATTAATTGTAGTTGTAAATGATGACGGCAGAAGAAAGACATATTCTATTACCGAAGACGGAAGAAGGGCTCTTAAGGGAGAATACGAAAGATTGAAAAGTATGGTTGATGACGGAAAAATTATTAAGGAGGACCGGTATGAGTAAATTAGTCAGAAGATTTCTGCTTGGAAACTTGTGGGATTTTGGTAAAAATGAAAGCTGGTTTTCGGATATGGCTTTAAAAGGCCTGCATTTACAAAGTATTGGTAACTGGTTTGTTACTTTTGAAAAAGGAAAGCCTAAAAAAACCAAGTATAGAATTGAAATTTTGGAAGAAGGTCCCTCACAGGAGCAGTTTGAATTATACAAGGAATACGGCTGGGATTTAGTAGCAAATAAGCAAATATTCTATGTTTTTTCCTCCCCTGAGGAAGTAAATGCACCGGAGCTTCAAACAGACCCTATGGAGCTGGGCTTTACCTTTAGAATGATTGACAAGCAGCTTAAAAAGAATATGATATCTATCTCCATTTTATTTTTAACATTTTTATTTTCACAATTTCAACTGTTTTTTCATGATGAACCTTATTTATTTTTAATAAAACGACATGCTTTTACCATAATAATGATAGTAGTTCCATACATATATGTTTTTATTGAAATAATAAGGGGATACATAGCAGTTAAAAAAACCAAGGACTCCCTCCTCATGGGCATACCCATAAACCATAAGAGGAATTGGAAGCTAAGTTATTTATTTTCTGCTATATTACATGTTTATTTGACTGCCTTAATAGGGGCAGTATTAATTACCCCCTTCTATACAGCAATACGAAGGGAGCTCTATACCTATAAACCTGTTCAAGATACTCCGGTTATAAGTATATATGATATTGAAACCGTTCCTGTTTATGATTATTCGCATTTTATCGATTATGATTGGAGTTTAACATCTCCGGTGCAATATTTCATCTCTGAAAGCGGTTATCTGGATAGTGAAATGCAGGACGATTTCAGCAGTGCATATTTGAAAACAAGCATACAAACAAGATATTATGAATTAACCTTTAAAGGCATGGCTGAAGGACTTATAAATGACTTAATTCATCGTTATTACCGTGAATATCATTATGAAGAAAAACTTACGGAGATTAAGAACAACAAATTTGACCGCCTCTATGCTGCCTCCGGGGAGGGGAAAAACATAGTTTTTGCAAGCTTTGATAATAAGGTTATCCACATCAAATATTCCGGAAAGGCAGAATTAGATTACATAATTTCTCTGATAGAAAAAAAGCATAACTTATAGCTTGCAGTAATGTCATCCTCACAAAAAATTAATGGCGCATTTCTGCGCCATTATTATTGTTATTATTTATACTCTTTAATAAGCTTTTCAAATACCGGCAAGGCTTTTTCACATTTCTCGGTGTCAACGCAATATGAAAGTCTCAGGTGGGTATCGGTTCCAAAGCCCGCTCCCGGCACTACCAAAACATCATGGGCCTTTGCCTTTTCGGAAAATTCTTCTGAATTCCCGTTTGGAGCCTCTATGAATAAATAGAAGGCACCATCAGGTTTTGCAACCTTGTAGCCCATTTTTGTCAGTCCCTCATAGAGAATATCCCTGTTTTTCTTGTAAACTTCCAAGTTTGGTTTAACATCAATACATTTTTCTATAACAAGCTGGAAAAGAGTAGGAGCACATACATATCCTAAGGCCCTTGCAGCACCTCCTACAGCAGCCATTACTGTTTCATTATCTTGGCATTTATCATTTACCAAAATATAACCTATACGCTCCCCGGGCATAGATAAGGATTTTGACCATGAATAACAAATAATTGTATTGTCATAATAATGAGGAATAAAGGGTACAGGTTCATCGCTAAAAACTAATTCTCTGTAAGGCTCGTCAGAAATCAAATAAATAGTTTGACTTAGCTCCTCCTGCATTTTCATAAGATAATCCGACAATTCCTTTATTTCTTCCTTTGAATAAACTACTCCTGAAGGATTGTTGGGAGAATTTATCAGAAGTGCCTTAGTGTTTTTGTTTACAGCCTTTTTAATACCTTCCAAATTAAGTTTCATATCACTTCGGCTTGGAACTAATTTCATCTTCGCTCCCTGTCCCTCTATAAATACTTTATATTCAGGAAAATAAGGAGCTAAAACTATTATTTCATCTTGTGATGATGCGGTCACGGCCCTGAAAGTTATACATAATGAAGCAGCAGCACCGCAAGTTATAAAAAAGTCATTCGGTGAATACGCTTTGTTGAATCTCTTATTTAAATTTCCGGCAATTGCCTTTCTGCAGCCGGCATGTCCCTGGGATGTACTGTATCCGTGATAAACCATGGGGTCATTATTCTTCACAATGTCAATGATTGCTTCTTGTACTTCTTTCGGAGCGGGTACACTTGGGTTCCCTAAACTAAAATCTAAAACGTTTTCCGCTCCAACCACTTCTGCCCTTTGCAAACCATATGCAAACAGTTCCCTGATAACAGATCTTTGTGTACCCAATTTAATCATTTCTTGTGATAACATATTATCCTCCAATAATTTGTAATATTTCCTTTCCACTATATTACCACATTTTTAAGTAAAAGTAAATGTTATTAAATTTCAGTCTTTCAGTAGAAATATAGTTAAATTAATTGCATTTAATATAAGAGTTACAAAAAGAAGAA
>JAAYPY010000082.1 GCA_012519555.1 Tissierellia bacterium
ATTAATTGATATTGTTAAAGAGGTGAAGCTTTTATTAAGTACCTTTGAAGAGAAATATAAAGTGAAAATTCCTTTAATTGCAGCCGGTGGAATAAGGACAAAGGATGATATCATTGAGCTTAAAGAAGCAGGAGCAGATGGTTTTCAAATTGCAAGTTTATTTGTTCCAACAGTTGAATGCGATGCTCACCAAAATTTTAAGTCAGCATATATTAATGCAAGTGACGAACAGATTAATATTATAAAAAGTCCGGTTGGAATGCCGGGCAGGGCTATAGAAACAAATTTTCTCACCCGAAGGAGAAGAATAATAAATAAATGTCACAAATGTATGCCTAACTGCAATCCTAAAGAAATCCCATATTGCATATCGGAAGGATTGATAAATTCAGTGAAAGGAAGAGACGGTCTCATTTTCTCAGGTGCAAATTTAGGCAATGTAAATAAGATGACAACAGTAAAGGAAGTAATAAACAATTTAGTTGGTCGATAATACATTATAGTTTAATTCCTCTGATTGTGGCAAGGGGACGGGGGTGGTGTCATAAAGTGATAACATCTTCGTCTCCTTGTCATGTGACAATGAGATGGGGGCCTTGTCATAATAAATGGGCATAAATGTAATAAAAATTTAAACAAAATCTCTTTACAAATTATTAAAATTATTATATGATAATGGTGACTAAAACTACCAAAACTTACAGGAAAAGGTTTTGTTTTTTTAGTCACGTTGTGCAAGCGATTGCACAACACTTTATTAACAATAAAGTATTGTTTATGGTACAAACTATATTATCGAGGGAGGATGTTTTAGTATGAAAAGATTTTTAATTGTCTTGCTTATTGTAAGTCTACTGATGGGTTTTACAGCTTGTACTCAGACAGAAGAACCGAAAGCACCGGAAGGGCCGGTGGTTGCCGATGAAACCCCTCCGGAGGAACCAGAGCCTGGGCCTGCAGAAAAAACTGTAATCAACTTTGCAGTTCAAGCAGACTCAACACCTGCATTAGACAAAATTGTTGAAGCTTTCAATGCACAGAGTGAAAAGTATGAGGTCAAAGCAACAATTATGACTAATGATTCAGGACAAATGCACGACCAACTGTTAAACTCACTATCATCTAAAAGCGGTGAATATGATGTTATTTCAATGGATGTAATTTGGGCAGGAGAATTTGCAGCAGCAGGATACTTAGAACCTATTGACCAATTGTTGATGGATAAGGGATGGAAACCAACAGATTTTAATGCAGGATCTATGGATTCAGGAAAATACAAAGGTAAGAACTACGTTCTACCATATTTCCCTGATTTGGGGTTCCTTTATTTCAGATCAGATATTGTTTCTGCTGAAGATGCAGCCATACTTCAATCAGGTCAATATACCTTTGATGACTTGATTGCCTTAGGTGAAAAATATCAGGGCCAGAAAGAAACAAAATATGCATTTGTATTTCAAGCTAAACAATATGAAGGTTTAACCTGTAATCTCAATGAATTTACAGGAAACTGGTCAGATATCGAAGGCGGCCTGAATTACATGAAACAAATGATGGATAAGGGCTTGACTCCTGAGGATATCTTAAATTATACAGAAGGAGAAACACACAATGCTCTTCTGAACGGTGAAGCTGTTTTTGCAAGGAACTGGCCATATGTAAATGGTATGCTTCAATCAGGTGAGTATAATGTGAAGGTTGACCAAGTGGGATATGCACCTATGCCTAAGGGGGGCACTGTAGGCGGATGGATTCTTGGTATTAATGTCAACTCTCAAAACCCGGATGGAGCTAAAGAATTCCTGACATTTATAGCGGGACCTGAAGGACAAAAGATTAATGCAATCGAAGGAAGCTATCTTCCGGGACTTAATGCCTTATTGGAAGATAATGAAGTTTTAGCATCTAACCAACTGTTAACTGATGAAGGATTCCAGAATGCACTGGCAAATACGACTTCAAGACCGGTAGTTCCAAATTACTCAGAGGTCAGTGACCAAATACAAATTAATGCTCATCAGTATCTTTCAGGAAACAGTACTTTAGAAGATGCGGTTGCAGGAATTAAAGAAGCCCTTGCAGAATAATAAAAACTAATAAATGTTAGCTTTGACTTGGTTCAAAGCTAACATTTTAATGGGAGGTCTTATGTCAAAGTGGGCGGATAACAATGCCGGATATATATTTATTTTACCGGCTGTAATAATCATAGTATTATTTTCAATAGCACCTATTATTGGTACCCTTCGCTATGCTTTTTTTGATATGCAGCTGAACGACCAGTCTAAAAATGATATGTATACTAAATCCAATATTAATGTTGTACTAAATCAAGAGACTATTAATTATTTGAATTATTACCTGAGTATAGATATGGATACTGTTCAAAATCAAGATACTATAGCAAAAATTGACCAAATAAAAAAAGACATATCAGCCCTTGATTTATTTATTTCTAAGGAAATTGCCACAAGTGATTTAAGGGCTGTGGTACAGGTGGGGCAAGAAGAACAAAGTGCTTTAGTAGAAAGGCAAGAGTCTATAGTAAATAAACTAAAAGAACTATATGCAATGGATGATGAGTTTTATTCTCCTGAGGATACTATGGCAGTAGCATCAGAATTTGAGACATCAATCATAAAATCAAATTTTGCTGGAGGAGACAACTTTACTAAGGTTTTAAAGGATGAAAGAGTCCATTCAACACTAAAATTTACATTGATTTTTACTGTAATCTCTGTATTTGCAGAACTGATTTTTGGCTTAGCCTTGGCTCTTATTATGAATAAGCCCTTTAAGGGAAGATCACTATTAAGAACTTTCTCTCTCATACCTTGGGCAATTCCTACTTCTGTAGCAGCTTTGATATGGAGTTATCTCTATAATGGTTCAAGTGGTATTGTATCACATATATTTACTACAATAGGTCTTATCAATTCCCCGGCTTCCATGCTCAATTCAACCCGAAATGCCCTTGGGGGTATTATCATAGCAGATGTATGGAAGACAACACCTTATATGGCATTGCTGCTTTTAGGAGGATTACAGGTAATTCCTAACTCTTTGTATGAATCATCAGCTCTTGATGGAGCTAGAAAGTGGCAGCAATTCAGATATATTACATTACCTCTTTTAAAGCCGTCAATATTTGTAGCACTCCTTTTCAGAACCTTGGATGCTTTTAGGATACTTGATTTAATTTATGTACTTACGGGAGGAGGCCCCGGCGGTTCAACAGAATCCATTTCTCTCTATGCTTACAAGGTGATGTTTTCACAAACCAGATTTGGCTACGGATCTGCCATAGTCTTAATAATGGCCATGGTAGTAGGTATTATTACATTTATCTACATTAAAGCTCTTAATGTGAATTTGTTGGGCGAGAAGAGGTAGGTGAGGATATGAAGAGATTGAAAACATCAACATTATTTAAAGTAGCAATTATCTTATATTTGTTTATAATAATATTTCCTTTCTTTTGGGTGACAGTGACATCTTTCAGACCGGAATCAGAAATTTGGGGCAGTGCTGCACTCAAGTTAAAAGGAGCAACTTTTACAACAGAAAATTATAAACTGCTGTTTAAGACACCAATACTGAACTCTTTAAAAAACTCATTGATAATTTCAACTATAACAACGGTATATGTAACATTTATTGCATCTTTATGTGCTTATGCTATTGCCAGGCTTGACTTTAAATTTAAAAAACTTCTTACTGTCATTGTATTAGCTACATCAATGTTTCCGCAAATGATTGTAATAGGTCCTATATACAGGGTATTTGTGCAATTAGGTTGGACAAACAGCTACTATATATCTCTGCCATATTCAAACATAACGCTGCCGGTAGCCATATTTATATTGATAACTCACTTTTCTCAAATTCCTAAAGAAATGGAAGAGTCCGCTACAATGGACGGCTCATCAAAGATAAATACATTTTTTAAAATTATATTACCATTAGCTGCTCCGGGAATATTTACAGCTGCAATTATAATATTCATAGGTGCATGGAATGAATTTCTCTTATCCTTAACCTTGAATACAAATGAGGCATGGAGAACAGCAACCGTAAACATATCATTTCTGAGGGGACAGTTTGAAATATTCTGGGGACAGGTAACTGCAGCAACAGTAGTGGTTACCATACCTACCCTGATAATTGTAATTCTGTTCCAAAAACAAATTGTATCCGGAATCACTTCCGGCGCATTAAAGGAGTGATAGTATGAAGACATTTAGGGAGGAAGGTTTAAACATTGAAAGGTTGCCGCTTTTGGAAACCCTCATGTCACTTGGGAATGGATATGTGGGAGTTAGAGGATATCTTGAAGAGTTTGAGTACCCCGGTTCTGTGAGGGGAAACTACATAAACGGAATATATGAGCGTGTTTCCATGGTTCATGCCGAATGGGCATGGGGTTTTCCTTTAGAATCCGACAGGATGCCTAACTTGATAGATCTTACTAAGGTTTTAATTGTTTTAGACGGAGAAGAAGTTATTATTGATGGCAAGATTAAGGATTTTAAAAGGGAGCTGAATTTTGAAAAGGGCTTATCCTGCCGCAGTTATAAATACATAACAAAAAGTGGCAAGTATGCAAAAATTCATTTTGAACAGCTAATTTCTTTCACTCATAAAGAGTTGAGGTCATGGACATTAAATATTGAATATGATGGGGAAATACAAGTCAAAAATTACATTAATTTTAAAATATCTAATATTTCAAGTAAAGGCGATCCTCGAATTGCCCCTACAAAAATACCGCTAATACAAATAGAAAGGGCAAAGTATGAAGATAATGAGGGTCAAATTAGGCTTAATACCATAAGGTCAGGCTTGAAAGTAGTCATAGATTTTCAAGATTCGGGAGTATTTGATTCATTTGACTCCAAAGGTGATGAGGGACTGAATATTACATTCATTTCTAAGGGACAGCTAAAATTAAACAGGCTTATTAAGTATTGGGACAGTCTTAGGAATGTAAACAGTGAATATGTTTCAAAGAAAGAATTATATATAAATCAAAGGAAGTACTTGGAAGATTTCAATAGAAGATGTTCTATTGATATGTTGGACAATAAGGAATTGGACAATGCAATTAACTTCATGAAATTTCATTTGCTCCAATCAACTAGTCAAGATATTTATGGAAATATTGCTGCCAAGGGTTTGTCAGGAGAAGGCTATGAAGGTCATTATTTTTGGGATACAGAGATATTTCTTTTCCCTGTATGGTTACTTTGGGATGACAAAAGGGCGCGGAATTTTCTGCTCTACAGATTTAATCAGTTAAATGCTGCAAGAAGCCGTGCTTTGGAAATGGGACATGGAAAGGGTGCTTGTTTTCCTTGGAGGACTATATCAGGAATTGAATCTTCAGGTTATTTTCCTGCCGGCTCAGCTCAATACCATATTAATTTTGACATAGCTTATACCTTTATTCAATGGTGGCTTGTGAATAAGGATATTGACTTTTTAGCCGACTATTCCATGGAATTATTATTGGAAACAGCCAGAACTGCATTGGAAATAGGTTCCTTTCAAAGTGATGGGTTTCACATTCACTGTGTAACAGGACCTGACGAATATACAGCAATGGTGTCTGACAACTATTACACCAACAAAATGGCTCAATATAATTTAAGGTGGGCTGTAAAGCTTTGGAGAATTCTTAAAACAAAACGACCTAATAGTTGGGTAAAACTTAAGAAAAATCTTAATATTGATGATTATGAAATAGACAATATGGAGAAAGCAGCTGACCAAATGTTTTTTGTATATGATGAGGAAAGGGATATAATAGGCCAGGATTCAACATTTTTAACTAAACCTGCATGGCCTGAGGAAAACAACTTAAGACCCTTGCTGCTGCATTATCACCCTTTGACAATTTACAGACATCAGATATTAAAACAGGCAGATACAGCGCTTGCATTGTATTTGCTGTCAGATGAAGATGAAGAGCTTATGAAACGCACCTTTTATTATTATGAAAATATAAACAGTCATGACTCATCCTTATCACCATGTATCAGTGTGCTTATGGCATGCAGGTTTAAGGACAGCCAGTTAGCCTATAAACATTTTATGGATTCAGTATATATGGATATAAAAGACCTTAGTCATAATACATCGGACGGACTTCATATGGCAAATATGGGAGGAACGCTCATATCAGTATTAAGCGGCTTTGGGGGTGTCAGAATTAAAGAAGAGGATCTTCATATCAATCCATATGTTCCAAAACAATTAGGCAGAATAAGGTTTAAATTCTCATGGAGGAAGACAGTTCTTGAAGTTTTCATAGATGGAGAAAAGGTGGATATTAAGAAAGTATCCGGACCGGCTACAGAAGTTATATTAAAAGGTAAAAGGATCACTATTGGGAAGAAGGCAGTTCTCTTTGATTTGGACGGAGTTTTGACCGGCACTTCTGACAATCACTTTTATGGTTGGAAAAGGATGTGCGCAGATATAGGGCTGGATTTACCGGAAGAATTTCGTGATAGGGTTCGGGGTATTTCACGAAAGGATGCCCTAGATATGATTTTGAAACATTTTAATTTGAAGTATTCGGATGAAGAAAAGTTAGTATTAATGGATAAAAAAAATAACTACTATAGGGAATCCATAGCATCTTTTACAAGTGACAATCTCTATCCCGGTGTTATAGAACTTTTGGAAGGTATAAAGAAATCAGGAGGCAAAATAGGTCTGGTATCAGTCAGCAAGAATGCACCTCTCTTGTTAAGGAGCATGGATATTGAAAAATATTTTGATGCTATAGTAGATACTTCAAAGCTTTCCCGTGGAAAGCCATATCCTGATCCTTTTCTGGAGGCAGCAGAAATGCTTTCAGTTGATCCTGAAGAATGTTTGGGAATAGAAGATGCTAAAGCAGGAATTGAAAGTATAAAAAGCGCCGGCATGAAATCAGTCGGCATAGGAAATGATGACTTAAGGGAAGCAGATGCTGTATTCGATACAATTCAAGATGCTTCTGAATATATACTAAAATGGTTGGAGGGAGCATAAATGGCAGGAATCACATTAAAAAACGTAAGCAAAGTATATGACAATGGTTTTGAAGCAGTAAAATTCATAAATTTAGATATAGTGGACGGAGAATTTATGGTATTGGTAGGGCCTTCAGGATGCGGAAAATCAACTACCCTCAGAATGATTGCAGGACTGGAAGAAATCTCTTCAGGCCACCTGTATATAGGTGAGGAATTGATGAATAAGGTAGACCCTCAGGATAGAAATATAGCCATGGTTTTTCAAAATTACGCCCTCTATCCTCATATGACTGTATATGAAAATATGGCATTTGGACTTAAACTGCAAAAATTAGATAAGAAGGAAATTGATAAAAGAATAAAAGAAGTAGCTGAAACATTGCATATTGAATCTCAATTAGACAAAAGACCAAAAGCTTTATCAGGGGGACAAAGACAGAGGGTTGCTTTAGGTAGAGCCATAGTTAGACATCCAAGGGTGTTTCTGATGGATGAACCCTTATCCAATCTTGATGCAAAGTTGAGAGTGCAGATGAGGGCAGAATTAATAAGGTTACATAAAGATTTGAAGACCACTTTCGTTTATGTAACTCATGACCAGACTGAAGCAATGACCATGGGAAGCAGAATATGCGTTATGAAAGATGGAATAATCAAACAGGTAGCAACTCCTGAAGATATTTACAATAAACCGGATAATCTTTTTGTAGCAGGGTTTATAGGGTCACCTCAAATGAATTTCTATAAGGGGACCTTGCTAAAGGAAATGGAAGAATATTTCTTGTTGGGAAATAATGATGAGTATGGGGATTTCAAATTTCCTCTTAAAGTTGCAGATAAGGAAAATGCAAAACCATATTTAGGGAAGAATATAATATTCGGTGTTCGACCGGAGCACATCAAATTCACTGAGGAAGATGGATTAAAGGCACAAGTTTTGGTAACAGAATTATTGGGCAGCGAAGTTCACATACACCTCCATGTTCAAGGTGAAATTCACACAGTGAAAACAGATGCATCTGTCCATATTAAAGCCGGTGATATAATCAGGGTAATCCCAGATCCTGATAAAATTCATCTTTTTGACCCTGATACAGAAAATGCAATAATTTGATGCCCGGGATTATCATCCTAAGCTTAAGCTGTGGGACTTCATGAACAATAACGATTACATCACTGATTAATAAGGAGCAAAGTATGGAAAGGAAAAGATCCAGTGGCATATTGATGCATATATCCTCGTTGCCCGGAGATTATGGAATTGGAGACTTTGGAAAGGAGGCATATTCCTTTGTAGATTTTTTAGTTAATGCAAAACAAAAATACTGGCAAGTATTACCTTTGGGAATAACAGGATATGGAGATTCTCCTTATCAGTCCTTTTCCTCATATGCCGGCAACCCATATTTTATTGATTTAGATGAATTCATTGAAATAGGATATTTAACTAAAGATGAAATTAAAAACTTTGATTTAGGTTGTGATTCGTCAAAGGTTGATTATGGATTGCTTTATAAAAACAAATTTAATCTTTTGGAAAGGGTCTATGAAAAAGCAAAGGGAAACTTAAGAGCGAATCTAAATAACTTTTATATAGATAATAAAGAATGGCTAAGAGAATTTGCATTGTTTATGTCTATCAAGGAACATCATGGAAATGGTTCCTGGCTAAGATGGCAGGGGGAGTATAGGAAGAAGGACTCAGAAACTGTAAAGAAATTTGAAGAGGACAATAAGGATAAGATATATTTTTGGATATTTACCCAATATTTCTTCTATAAACAGTGGTATAGACTAAAAGGGTATGCCAATAAAAATGGTATCAAAATAATAGGTGATTTGCCCATATATGTTGCAGAAGACAGCCAAGATATATGGAGCAATCCCCAACTGTTTAATTTAGATGAAAATCTTTTGCCAATAACAGTATCAGGCTGTCCTCCGGATGCCTTTTCTGAGAAAGGACAACTTTGGGGTAATCCCATTTATAATTGGTCTGCAATGGAAAAGGAAGACTATAGATGGTGGAAAAACAGAATAAAACATAGTTTTAAGATGTTTGATGTATTAAGAATTGACCATTTCAGAGGATTCGAATCTTACTGGGAAGTCAAATATGGCTCTGAAGATGCTAAACTTGGTCAATGGGTAAAAGGACCCGGAATAAACTTTTTTAACAGTATTAAAGCAGAATTAGGAGAGTTAAATATAATCGCTGAGGATTTAGGTTTTTTGACAGAGGATGTAAAGAAACTTCTTAAGTGCACCGGATTTTCGGGAATGAAGGTATTGCAGTTTGCTTTTGACTCAAGAGAGGAAAGTGATTATTTGCCCCATAATTATGATAAGAACTGCGTAGTTTACACAGGAACCCATGACAACTCAACTATTGTAGGATGGTTTTCAAATGCTAAAGTTGAAGATGTGGATTATGCAAAGAAATATTTAAAAATAGACTCAAAAGAGGGATTAACCTGGGGATTTATTAGAGGTGCATGGAGTTCAACTGCTTACTTAGCTATAACTTCAATGCAAGATGTTCTTGGATTAGGTGATGAAGCTAGAATGAATATACCATCAACTGTAGGTGGAAACTGGACTTGGAGGATGGAGAAAATGGATTTAACAGTCGAAATTAGAGAGAGGTTAGCCGATATAACAACTATCTATCGGAGGTAGCAACTGCTTAGTGAAGGCCCTTATGTAAGAATAGTACCTAAAAGGAGCAGATAATAAATGAAAGATAAAAAACAGGTTACGGTTAATGATGTAGCTAAACTTGCCGGAGTATCTCCTTCTACAGTATCCAGGGTAGTATCAAACAATCCAAGAATAAGCAAGGCTACAAAAATGAAGGTAGAAAAATGTATGGAACAGCTTGGGTACTATCCCAATGCCAATGCCAGATCCTTAGCTATAAAAAAGACAGAAACCGTAGGAATAATAATACCTACAACATCAGATGATTATTTTTCCAATCCTTTTTTCTCAGAAGCTTTAAGGGGAATTATTAAGGCAGCATCTGAATCTGGCTATAATCTTTTGCTTTCTACAAATACTGAAAAGGATGAAGAGCTTAAGATAATCAAGAAATTAATAAAAGGCTCTAGAGTAGATGGAGTAATACTCATGACCAGCAAGGTTGATGATGAATGTATAGAGTATCTAAAAAGTATTGACTTTCCATTTTCATTAATAGGTTCTACCAGTGAAAGAGATGAAGAAATAAACCTAGTAGACAATGATAATATGCTTGCAACTTATGAATTGACAAAGCATATTATAGATATTGGAAGAAAGAAAATTGCTATGATAGTAGGAGATAGAAAACTTATAGTCAGTAAGAAGAGAATTGAAGGCTATAAAAAAGCTTTGAGAGAATTCAATATTATGATGGACGAAGGACTATTGTTTAGTGGAAGTTTTGATGAAAAGACCGGATATGATTATGGAATGGAAATTTCAAGGATAAAGCCTTTGCCGGATGGATTAATAGTAGCGGACGACTTAGTAGCTTTTGGTGCGGTAAAAGCTTTTGAAAAATTAAATATTAAAATTCCTGAAGATATAGCCATTGCCAGTTTTAATAATAGTGTACTTGCCAAGCATTCCAATATACCACTGACATCTGTAGACATAAATGCTAATGAGCTGGGCAAGAAAGCTATGAATCTGTTGGTAGAAGCTATAGAAGAAGGAACTATGGGTAAAAAATTGCTAATACCCTATACCATTTTTATTAGAGAATCTACAAAAGTTATTTCAAAAAATAAAGAGAATTAATTAAAAAAATATCTTGACAAAATATTTGGCTTGATATATTATGTCACTTAATATAAATATTTGCTGTGAAGAGGAATAGTAATGAAACATGGACTTAGAGAGAAGGTTGCACGGTGAAATACCTTTGTCCCAATGTTGATTGAACCCGCCTCGGAGCGTTTGGGAGTAACAACCCGAAGGGCACACCCCTTATTATAAATGAGATGCTGCATATAATGCAGTTAGAGTGGTACCGCGGACATCCGCCTCTTTTAGAGGCGGATTTTTTGTATGACCTAACCCCGTTTTTCTGAGTGCGAAAGCCTAACCTTTGACTATGGGGAGAAAGAAACCATTTATAAAATAAATAATAAAGAAGGAGGTTCATTATGAGTGGGGACACATTACAAATTTTTGTTTCAATGATTATTTACATGGCTGTTGTTATAGGCATCGGATTATACTTTGCTAAGCGTGCCAATGAGAGCAGTGAAAATTATTTTTTAGGAGGTAGAACACTGGGTCCATTGGTTACAGCCATGAGTGCCGAAGCATCTGATATGAGCGGCTGGCTCTTAATGGGGCTTCCCGGAGTTGCATACTGGTATGGCTTAAGTGATGCTGCATGGACTGCAATAGGTTTAGCGGTGGGAACCTATTTAAACTGGTTATTTATTGCTAAAAGGCTTCACAATTATTCGGTTGCAGCAGGCAACTCAATAACGCTTCCTGATTTTTTCAGCAATCGTTTTAAAGAAAAAAATAAAATAATAATGACTATTTCTGCAGTATTTATTTTGGTTTTCTTTATTGTTTATGCTTCCAGCTGCTTTGTGACAGTGGGTAAACTTTTTAATGCTTTGTTTGGATTTAAATATCAATATATGATGATATTAGGAGCGGTATTTGTATTATTTTACACATATATAGGAGGTTTTCTGGCTGAAAGTGCTTCAGATACTATGCAGGCATTTGTAATGATTATTGCTTTGGTTACGGTTTTACTCGTAGGAACTTCCGCAGCTGGAGGAGCAGCTCAAGTTATAGAAAATGCAAAAGGAATTCCCGGATTTTTTGAATTTTTCGGTATAGCATCACCGGCTATAACAGATGGAGTACAAGAGGTTGTAAACGGGGTACCCCAGTATAAGGAGGCAGGTAAGTATGGTCTGTATACTGTTTTGTCAACACTTGCATGGGGATTGGGATATTTTGGAATGCCTCAGGTATTGTTGAGATTTATGGCCATAAGAGACCCCAATGAGTTAAAAACATCCAGAAGAATTGCAACTGTTTGGGTAGTTATTTCTTTAGGTGCTGCCGTTGCAATAGGAATAATAGGAAGGGCTGTATTCTCTACAGCATTATTGACATACAGTGACTCAGAAAATATTTTTATTGTATTATCATCAAAATTACTTCCTGCATTCCTTGCGGGTTTTGTAATGGCCGGAATTTTAGCAGCAACAATAAGCTCTTCTGATTCATATCTGTTGATAGCAGCATCAGCATTTTCCAAAAACATATATCAGCACTTAATTAATAAGAATGCAAGCGACAAACAGGTTATGAATGTATCAAGAATTATTTTGCTAGTAATTTTCATCATAGGTATATTCATAGCACTTGATGAAGACAGTGTTATTTTTACAATCGTATCCTTTGCCTGGGCAGGATTCGGTGCCACCTTCGGACCGATTACCATATTCTCATTGTTCTGGAAGAGAACAAACAGAGAGGGTGCTATTGCTGGCATGCTTTCAGGGGGTATCATGGTATTTGTGTGGAAGCTTATTTTAAAACCAATGGGTGGATTCTTTGGCGTATATGAACTTCTTCCCGCATTTATAGTATCCTGTATATTCATTTATGCAGTATCAAAAATGACCGCGGAGCCTTCTGAAGAAATTCAAAAGGAATTCGAAATGGTGAGAAAGATGTCCTAACCCTATTTTTCCGACCGGAGGGGAGCTCGTCCCCTCCTCATCTCAAATTGCTTTGTATGTTCTTGCAGCATTTCATTATTTGAAAATATATGTCATCGATATACTTGGAATACTCTTTATTTTCCAATGCAGACCTACACAATTCTACAACCTGTTTTTCTCTTATTTCATCATATACAGGAAGGTTTTGTTTTCTTTTGTAATGACCTATTTCATTTACTAAACTAAACCTTTTTTCCAAAAGTCTGACCATTTCTTTATCAATATTATTTATTTCTGTTCTTACTTTATCCAATTCCATTTTTCACCATCTCTTTTCAGAATTAAATCAAGCAATTTGATAGTCTTATCCATTTGCCTATTTGCCCTCATGATTAAGAATTTATCATAATATCTTGGTATGTCAATACTTTTTTTGAACTATCATAATAAAAGTAAATTGCTTAATTGTAAGTATCATGGTACAATAAATTTACATATATGGGGACATGCTCCCCTTTTATTACTAAGGAGGAATTTATGAGCAACATTATAGTATTGGCTTTAGGCGGAAATGCATTAGGAAATGACCCGCAGGAACAAAAGGAAGCAGTAAAACACACTTCTAAATCAATAGTTGATTTGATTGAGGCAGGAAATCAGGTAATTTTATCTCACGGAAATGGTCCTCAAGTAGGAATGATAAATTTAGCTATGGATGCAGCATCAAAGTCAGAAGCAGGCACTCCTGAAATGCCCTTTCCGGAATGCGGAGCCATGAGCCAAGGTTACATCGGCTATCATTTACAAAATGCTATTCAAAACGAATTGAGAAACAGGGGTATCAAAAAATCAGTTGCAACGGTAGTAACACAAGTTGTTGTTGATAAAAAAGACCCTGCTTTCCAAAACCCTACAAAACCTGTAGGCTCTTTCTACACAAAGGAAGAGGCTGAACTAATGATAGCTAAAGGATTTACATTTAAAGAAGATGCAGGCAGAGGTTACAGAAGAGTAGTTCCTTCTCCAAAACCAATCGATATAGTTGAAATTGATGCTATTAAATCATTGGTTGATACAGGTAATATTGTTATTGCTGCAGGCGGCGGCGGCATTCCCGTGGTGGAAGAAGCTGATGGATTAACAGGTATTCCTGCAGTTATTGATAAGGATTTTACTACAGCAAAGCTTGCTGAATTAGTTGACGCAGACAGCCTGATTATCTTAACTGCCGTAGAACAGGTAGCTATAAGATTTGGAAAGCCTGATCAGCTTTGGTTATCAGAACTGTCAGTGGAAGATGCTGAAAAGTATATTGCAGACAAAGAATTTGCAGAAGGCTCTATGCTTCCAAAAGTAAGAGCTGCCATATCTTTCGCCAGGTCTAAGACAGGCAGAAAGGCATTGATTACTTCATTGGAGAAAGCTGCTGATGCTTTAGCAGGTAGGACCGGAACCTGGATAGGATAGAGGAAGGGGGGACACCTTTTTTGGGATTAGCATTAAAGGAATGTCCCCTTACCGGTATGCCCCTAAATTGTATTGCAGTATCAACATACATGTGATATAATTTTAAAAAAACGAACACATGGGAGGTATTATGAAAAAACTAAATAGAATTATTCTACTTTCTATCGTTTTGTCTTTGTTGTTTTCAATGACTGCAAATGCTGCTGTCTTTAGTGATATTTCAAATCATTGGGCAAAAAGCTACATAGAGAGAGTTGAAAGAAACGGACTTGTTTCGGGGTATGAAGACGGTACATTCAAGCCTAATAACAATGTGACCGTATTGGAATCAGTAATTATGCTGTCGAGATTATATGAAATTGATGATGATATAAAAGAAGAAATAATTGACGAATATAAACCTTCTTTAAGAAAAATGAAAAATGTTTTAGGCTACGAATGGTCATTGGATTATTTAGCTGTTGCAATTGAACTTGGCATTGTGAATGAGCAGGCAGTAAAAGATATGTTTTCAAATAAGAATATTTTTAATGATGTAAAAAGGGAAGAAGTGGCAGTACTTTTAACTAAGGCCTTAGGTCTGAATGATGAAGCAAAAAGTTTGAAAACATATGTCCTGCCTTTTAATGATAGGGATGAAATAACTGCTTCTGCACGACCATATATCTACCTGATGTACCAAAAGAAAATTATGCTGGGTGACAATGAAAAGAATATTAATCCCGGAGATAAAATTACAAGGGCAGAGATTTCTGTACTCTTAGATAAAGCATTTGATTATATAGACGACAATAGAATACTTCCTGTTTTTGATAAATATGAACCTACGACAACAGTCAGCGGCTTGATTTCCAAAGTTTCTAACAATAAGACGGAATCCTATATATATGTAACAGATCACACAGAGGTCGAAAGCATTGTAAAAATAAATAAAGATACGGAAATTACCATAAACGGGAGAGTAAGAGAGCTATCGGATTTAAAAAAGGACATGCTTGTTAACTGCAGAATAAATGAAGAAAGGCTGGCTTTAGATATTGAGGTTGACAGTACAAAGGATGTAGTAAGAGGTACTATTCAATATGTGGCTTATGTGCAGCCTGCTAGAATAACTATTTACGATGAAGATGATGATAGGGTTACATTTGATGTGGATAAGGATGTTGAAGTATATCATGACGGAAAAGCTACTCAATTAAGAGAACTTGATAAAAATGATCAAGTGACACTTTTGCTGGATGGCAGGGTGGTATATAAGATTTATTCCATAAGCCGTATTAAACATTACGACGGGGTTATTACATCCATTGATTATGCTTACCCCATAAAGGTTACGATTAAAACAGACCAGGGAGTTACAAAAACATTTATTTTCACCAAGGATGTAGATGTAACGAGAAATGACGAGGACTCAAGCTTTGACCAGATTGGAGCAGGAGATGAAGTTACAGTAACCACCGAATACGGTGATATGATTGCAATTAACACAATCGCCAAAGAAGCTGAAATGAGCGGAGTAATTAAGGAGATATTAATAGCGCCTCAAAGTAAAATAAAAATAGCGGATGAAGACGGGGAGATAACCCAGTATTCAGTTAGCAATAATGTTAAGATTACAGTGGGGTCAAAAAATGTATCAATTTATGAGTTACGCCTTGGATACAAGGTAAATATTAATACCTCCGGAGATGAAATAGTTACAATGGAAGTTTCTCAAATTGAGACTGCCAAGAGCTTTGACGGCAAGATTTTATTTATTAATAAAGATGATAGGTTGATAATGATGCAAAATACTACACCCTCAGGGAAAACTGAGCTTATATATCTGACCGTAACCAATAATACGAGAATATTTGATATTACGGGTACTACTAAATATTTTAAAGATTTAAAAGAAGGAGAAAATATATTAAGTACAGCTGTTCAACAGGGTGCAGAAAATATAGCGGTCAGCATAATGATACAGTAAAAGCATCGAAAGATGCTTTTTATCCTACTTGGAGGAGCGAAAGGATGTGAGTCAGTGAGAAGCTCAATATTGATTGTTGTGGTTTCAACATTATTGTTAGCTGTCGGTTGTACCAGGCTTCCTGCCTCTGATGAAACAGGCCTGGGTCCGGGGGAATATGAGGGTATCGTTAATACCGGAGAAATCAAAAAAGAAAATTTAAGCTTAAAAGACGAATTGGAAAAAACTAAAGCCAAATTAGAAGAGTTAGAAGAAGAGTATTTAAGCTTAGCTAAAAGCAATGAAAATATAATATTTAAGCTTGAAGAAGCTGAATCCAAGCTGAAAATAGTTGAAAGCGAGGATATACCAAAATTTAATACCGAAAGTACGGATATAAACGGTATTGTTTCATATTTGAAGGACAGCTCAAGGCTAATAGATAAGAGCACCAAAGGTATTGAACTTATCAAATCCCATGGAAGTGTAGTATTCAGAACCATAGGATACGGCGATGAGCACAGTCAAATATTCATATGGAATGAAGGTGAAAATGAACCGATGTTGATTGAAGGGGCTTCATTTGACAATGAAGGGTCCTATGAATGGCTTGATAAGTATATTTTAATTAAGAACGACGGTAAAAACAAGGTTTTAGATATAGAGAAGAAGAGAATTACAGGTTTCTTTGATGAGCCCCTTAAAATGCAATTACTAAAAGACACCACTACTGTATTATTAAAAGATAAGGATAATAAATTTGTTTTATATGACTTTATTAATGACACTAATAAACAAATTAACTTAGACAATAATAAATATACTGATTTTAATTTGCAAGAAGATTTTGTTTTATTTACAGGGACATACACCGAAAATGGTGTGGAATATGAAATGCGGGCAACATTTGCCCTGGATAAAATGATGGAAATGTATGAAATACAAAGAGCGGATGAAGTTGGTACAGCAAGCTCGGACACAGAAGACACATTATAAACAGAGGAAATGGAAGATAATCTTTAATGATATATGATGTTATTATTGTAGGCGCAGGACCCGCAGGTTTATTTGCAGCTGCAAATATTGAAAATAAAAAAGTTTTAATCTTAGAGAAAAATAAAACACCGGGCAAAAAGCTTTTGCTTTCAGGTGCCGGTCAGTGCAACTATACTAATAATTGTGATATTGATGACTTTTTTGAAAA
>JAAYPY010000083.1 GCA_012519555.1 Tissierellia bacterium
CCATTACAGTAGAGCTGACCAAAGACCTGCAAAAGGATTATGAAATTATCCCCTACTCACCGGACGAAACCGAAAACCAACAATGGATTGCAGATTTCATGGCCAAGTATGTCACCAAGCCTTTTGAATATGTGGACAATGTGATTGGGGTAGAGATCAACTTCAATAAAGTGTTCTACAAACCAGAGAAGCTAAGGGAAGTTGCAACGATCAAAGCTGATTTAGAAGCTCTGGAAAAGGAATTAACCAAATTGGAAAATGAACTTACTCTATGAATAAATATGATAACTACATAGAGACAGAGATAAGCTGGTTAAAAAAAATACCAAGCCATTGGACGACATTTCGCTTCATTGATAATGTCAATTTGAGACACGGTTTTCAATTCCGTGATTATGATTTTACGGATTCAGGACTGAAAGTCATAAAGATTTCTCAGTTAAGTCCAGATGGTTACTTGGATCTTTCCGATTGCAGTTTTATTTCTCTGGATAGGCTTTCTTCCTTTCGTTCGATTCTGATTAAGGAGGGGGATATTCTAATGGCATTAACAGGTGGTACAATTGGAAAAATCATAAGAGTTGGAGAAGTCAATGAGCCTTTACTACAAAATTACCGTGTCGGCAATTTCTTCCCTAAACCAACTCAACTAAATAAGATATTCACCTATTACCTTTTAGCCAGTCAAATTACAGAAGAGCAAATAAACTATCTTTTAAACAGGAATGGTCAACCGAACATAGGTAAAGAGAGTTTTAAAAACATGTTCTTTCCACAGCCCCCTATGGAAGAACAAACCGCAATCGCTAATTACCTCGACACCAAGACTCAAGCCATTGATAAGAAAGTTAGCCTACTGGAAAAGAAAATAGGCTACTATCAGGAGTTGCGCAAAAGCCTGATTAATGAAACGGTAACAAAAGGGCTGGATAAAAATGTAAAACTCAAAGACAGTGGAATAGATTGGATTGGGAAAATACCAGCCCATTGGGAGGTGAAACGTATTAAAGATATTTTTTCAACTTTAGCAGGAGGAACACCCTCAACTCAAAATCAAGAATACTGGATTGGAAACATTCCTTGGATACCATCTGGCAAGGTTCAAAATAATGATGTGTTGATAGAAAGTGTAGAAGAATACATTTCAGACTTAGCACTTAGAGAAAGTTCAACCAAAATTGCAAAGAAGAATTCTGTACTTATTGCCTTGACAGGTGCAACATGTTCAAATATCGGTTATTTGACTTTTGATACAACAATAAATCAGTCTATTGTTGCTCTCTACCCACAGAAAAGAAATCAGACTTTGTCTCGATTTTACTTCTATTTTTTAATGTCGGCTAAAGAGAAGATTAGGACGTATATGACCGGTGGAGCACAAGGTGGGATTAATCAAGAAGATGTTCGCTTTTTGGATATTGTATATCCGTCAAAGGAAGAGCAGGAGGAAATCGTCAAGTTCTTGGATGCCAAACTAGATACTATAGCTAAAATAATCACCAACATTCAAGCCCAGATTACCACCCTCAAAGAGCTTCGCAAAACGCTCATTAATGATGTGGTAACAGGTAAAATCAAGGTAAGCCATGAGTAAAAGGTTCAAAAACCGCTTAAAACAATTTGATTTCAAAGACTTTAGCTTATCCGCTTTAGTTAGGGTAGCATATTTTTTACCATCAGCTATTGCCAATCTGGAAAAAAGTGGTACCTTTGCATCAACGGTACCTGCATTACTACCCATAAGAACAGCTTGCGGGTCTTTTGATAAGAAAACATATTCTGTTAACAATAATACACCTCCCGGGCTTACTTCGGTAGCACACTTGGGGGGTTTCTCTTTTTTA
>JAAYPY010000084.1 GCA_012519555.1 Tissierellia bacterium
ACATACAGAAGAGCACAGAGCAAAATGTAAACGAAATTCATTGAGGTATATTATGTTTAATATTGAGCCATTAACCGCATTTATAATAATATTTGTTATTGCTTCAGTTTTTGTGTTTTTTATCAAGAAGGAATTAAATTAAAGGAGTTGCTATGAAGGATATTTCTTTTGCCTTTTCAGTATATTTATTGGGATTTGCGGTATCGGCAGTTATTGCAGCTTTAATTAAGCTGATACTGCTCATGATAAGGAAATTCTCAAGAAAAGAGGTGAACAGTTGAATTTTATAAATCTTTTTCAAGGTGTCGGAACATTGTTTGTTCAAGAGCCCAATATTGCTTTTGCAAGAATCGTACTTATTTTACTTGGTATTTTATTGGTTTATTTAGGAAAAAAGGAAATTTTAGAACCTCTTATTATGATTCCTATGGGCTTTGGAATGGTAGCGGTAAACTCCGGTGTTCTATTTCTCTCGGCTTCACAAATAGGTACTATATTCATGGACCCCATGGTAACAAATACCGACGAACTTATGAATATATTGCAGATTGACTGGCTGCAGCCTATTTATACTTTTATGTTCAGTAACGGTTTGATTGCTTGTTTGGTTTTTATGGGCATAGGAGTAATATCTGATGTGGGAAGTGTTTTAAAATATCCATTTACAGGCATGCTGATTGCAATGTTTGCTGAGCTTGGAACAATTGTAACCTTTCCCATTGCACATGCTGTAGGTTTTACCTATGGTGAAGCAGCAGCCATATCCCTGATAGGCGGTGCCGATGGTCCCATGGTGCTCTTTGCATCTCTTGCCCTTGCAAAGGACTTGTTCGTACCTATTACAATTGTTGCTTATCTTTACCTGAGCTTAACATACGGAGGTTATCCTTTTTTGATAAGATTACTGATTCCCAAGGATATCAGAGGAATAGTAATTAAAACCGCAAAAACAAAAAGAAATAATATTACGTCCAATGAGAAATTGGCCTTTGATATAATAGCATGTATGGTGCTGTGTCTTTTATTTCCGTCGGCATCTCCCTTATTCTTAAGCTTTTTCCTTGGAAATGCCATCAGAGAATCGGGCATAACAAGGTACGCAAAGCTCTTGGAAGATGTTTTTCTTTATTCTGCAACCTTCCTCTTAGGATTAACCTTGGGTGTTCTTTGCGAAGCAAGCACAATTTTAAATCCGAAAATACTGCCTCTCTTGATTTTAGGAATAGTAGCACTCCTTCTTTCGGGGATAGGTGGGATAATAGGAGGGTATGTGGTTTATTTGATGAACGGTAGGAATTTCAATCCCGTAGTAGGAATTGCAGGGGTTTCATGTGTTCCTACAACTGCCAAGGTGGCACAAAAGGAAGTTAACAGAGTTACAAAATTCAGTTTTATATTGGAATATGCCATGAGCGCCAATATATGCGGTGTAATAACGACTGCAATTATTACCGGCATATATGTAACCCTGGTACCTTTGCTGTAACTAAACAACCACTGCTTGTTTATGATAAAAGCTTAACAATAACAAACAGAATATAGATTTAATATAGATTAACGCAATAAATAAATAGCTTAATCCCAATGATAATACACAAGGAGAAGAAGATGGAATTCTTATTTGAAGGAATATTAGCAATATCATGGAAACAAGTTATTATGTGGGTAATCGGCAGCTTGCTGATTTATTTGGCAATTACAAAGGAATTGGAGCCTTCCCTGCTGCTGCCCATGGGTTTTGGAGCAATACTTGTAAATATACCCATGTCCGGTGTTTTGAACCAAACATTGGAAGGAATAGGACAGGTGCAAGGAATAATTGATTGGCTCTTTGAAGTGGGAATCAATGCTTCAGAAGCAATGCCTCTATTACTTTTTATAGGAATAGGAGCAATGATAGATTTCGGTCCCCTGCTATCCAATCCAAGGCTGCTTTTGTTTGGTGCAGCGGCACAATTTGGAATATTTGCAACAATTACAGTGGCATCACTCATGGGATATGGTTTGGCTGATTCTGCATCCTTTGGAATAATCGGAGCAGCAGACGGACCTACTTCTATATTGGTATCTCAGGTACTTAAAAGTAACTACATAGGACCCATTGCAGTAGCTGCATATTCATATATGGCCTTAGTACCTATTATTCAGCCCTTGGCCATTAAATTGGTTACCACGAAAAATGAAAGAAAGATTAAAATGAGCTATAATCCGAAAAGTGTTTCACGAATGACAAGGCTCTTGTTCCCCATAATAGTAACACTGATTGCAGGACTTGTGGCACCGGCATCCGTGTCCTTGGTAGGATTTTTAATGTTCGGAAACCTGATAAGAGAATGCGGAGTCTTAAGATCATTGTCTGAAACGGCACAAAACTCCTTGGTAAATCTAATAACTTTGCTTTTGGGAATTACCATATCAGCAAGTATGAAGGCGGATGTTTTCGTATCCATGGATACAATTAAAATAATGATATTGGGATTATTGGCATTCGTATTTGATACAATGGCAGGAGTGCTGTTTGCAAAATTTTTAAACCTCTTCTTAAAGGAAAAAATAAATCCAATGGTTGGGGGAGCAGGAATTTCGGCATTTCCTATGTCAGCAAGAGTTATTCAAAAGATGGGACTTGAAGCAGACCATCAGAACCATCTCTTGATGCATGCGGTGGGAGCAAATGTGGCAGGACAAATAGCTTCTGTTATAGCAGGCGGAGTAATAATCGGCTTAGTACCCACATTATGGTAGGAGGATGAAAAAATGAACGATAATGTAATAGCATCTTTTAAACTGATGGGAATGGGAATGACAGCAATATTTTTGGTAATTATAGTAATATATGTTGCAGTAAACCTACTGCATAGATTTACCAATAAAAAACCCAACAAAAAAATACTATAATAATTGATATACAGGAAGATGTACCTAAATATGTAAACCGGAGGAAAGTATGGATAAATTAGCCGAGCTTAGAGAAAAACAAGAACAAATAAAGTTAGGCGGCGGGCGAAAAGCAATTGATAAGCAGCATGAAGGCGGAAAGCTTACTGCACGGGAAAGAATTTTAAAATTGTTGGATCAAGGAAGCTTTGCAGAAATTGACGCTCATGTTGAACACAGATGCACAAATTTTGGAATGGAAAAAAAGAAAATGCCGGGAGACGGAGTAGTATCCGGATACGGCACAATCGACGGCAGATTGGTATACATATTCGCGCAGGATTTCACCGTAATCGGAGGAAGCTTAGGTGAAATGCATGCGGCAAAAATAGTTAAAACTCAGCAAATGGCCCTGAAGGTAGGAGCTCCTTTAATCGGAATTAACGATTCGGGAGGTGCAAGAATACAGGAGGGTGTTGATGCACTTTCCGGATATGGTAAAATATTTTACAACAACACTATAGCTTCAGGTGTAATTCCGCAGATATCCGTAATATTAGGACCTTGTGCCGGGGGAGCGGTATATTCACCGGCAATCACAGATTTTGTTTTCATGGTGAAAAATATCAGCAAAATGTTTATTACAGGGCCCAATGTTATTGAAACAGTAACCGGAGAAAAGGTTTCAGCGGAAGAATTGGGCGGTGCCATGACTCATAACAAGGTGAGCGGTGTTGCTCATTTTGTGGATGATACTGAAGAAGAATGTATTGAGCATATCAAAAAACTTCTCAGCTTTTTACCTCAAAACAATTTGGAAACTACACCTGTACAGCCGGTACAGGATGATATTAACAGGATAGACGATAATTTAAATAATATAATTCCTGAAAGTCCCAATAAGGCATATGATATGAAAAATATAATTTTTACTCTTGCCGATAGTGGTGAGTTTTTGGAATATCAGCCATACTATGCTCAAAATATAATTACGGGATTTATGAGATTAAACGGAAGAAGCATTGGAGTAGTGGCAAATCAGCCTAAGGTCTTAGCAGGCTGCTTAGATATAAATGCCTCTGATAAGGCAGCCCGCTTCATAAGAACGTGTGATGCCTTCAATATTCCCCTTCTTTCATTAATGGATGTACCGGGATTTTTGCCCGGAACAAATCAGGAATACGGAGGAATTATAAGACATGGCGCAAAAATGCTCTATGCATTTTCGGAAGCTACGGTAGCCAAGGTAACCGTAATCACAAGAAAGGCTTATGGAGGCTCATATATTGCAATGTGTAACAAGGAATTGGGAGCAGACATGGTATTGGCATGGCCGACTTCGGAAATTGCAGTTATGGGTCCTGAAGGAGCAGCTAATATAATATTCAAAAAAGAAATAGCAGAAGCAGAAGATAAAAATACAAAACGAAAAGAAAAAATTGAAGAATACAGAGATACAGTGGCAAATCCATATACAGCCGCAGCAAGAGGATATGTGGATGCGGTGATAGAACCCTCGGAAACACGAAAGAGAATAATAAGTTCATTTGACATGTTGACAGGCAAGAGAGAACTGAGACCTGAGAAAAAACATGGCAATATACCCTTGTAGGAGGTGCATATGAGCTTATTTGACGGTTTATTCAAGAAAAAAAGAAGAAGAGTTGAAGAAGAATATGAAGATAAGATGGCAATAGAAACAGAACCTGATGGTGACGGGGATGAAATTGTTGCCGTAATAGCCGCAGCCGTGGCAGCTATGGACCAAGAGGAAGAAATAGTGGCTGCAATAATAGGGGCTGTATCTATGATACTTGGAAAAGGAGCTAATGAATTCATAGTAAGAAATATTAAAAGAACTCCTGAAATGGACTCAATATGGGCACATGCAGGAAGAATGAAATTAATGAGATAATTGATTTTTATACGGAGGTTAAAATGAGAAAATTCAATGTAAAAGTAAACGGTAAGACATATGCAGTAGAAGTAGAAGAAGTAGGAGCAGGTCAGGGAGGATTTACCTATCAGCCTCTTCAACAGGCACCTGTTCAGCAATCTGTACAGCCGGCACCTGTCCAGCAGACACCCGTTCAACCGGCACCTGCGCCGGTTCCCGAAGCACAGAAAGCTCCAAAAGCAGCGCCTGTGATTGGAGAAGGAGAATTAATGACAGCTCCCATGCCCGGAACAATTTTAGATATTTTGGTAAGTGAAGGACAAAAAGTTAATAAAGGCGATATCGTATTAATATTAGAAGCTATGAAAATGGAAAATGAAATAGCTGCTATCGCAGACGGAGTTGTAAGCAAAATTTATACTTCAAAGTCTACAAACGTCAGTGCAGGAGATCCTTTACTGACTATATCATAATAAAACTAAAGGCAAAACCGGAAGATGAATCAACATTATTATAAGAGGAGGCACAAATGTTTGATAAAGAGAAGCTCTCCCATATAAAGGAAGTCAGACAAAAATGGGAAGATGGGGTTTTAGCGAAAACATTAAATAAGGCGCCGGAAAGCAAGGAAGAGTTTAAATCCGTTTCCGGGGCTCTAGTTAATAGATTATACACACCCGAAGATGTTGAAAATATTGATTATGAAAGCGAAATAGGATATCCGGGACAATATCCATTTACAAGAGGATACCAGCCTACCATGTATAGAGGAAGACCATGGACCATGCGTATGTACGCAGGCTTTGCAACTGCCGAAGAATCAAATGAAAGGTATAAGTACCTGGTAAGTCAAGGCTCAACAGGATTATCCGTAGCTTTTGACCTTCCCACTCAAATAGGTTATGACTCAGACCATTCCTTAGCACAGGGGGAAGTGGGGAAGGTGGGAGTTGCCATTGACTCTCTTAGGGATATGGAAATATTGTTTGACGGAATACCCCTTGATAAGGTTAGTACGTCAATGACCATTAATGCTCCCGCAGCAGTACTTTTGGCAATGTATATTGCGGTAGCAGAAAAGCAGGGTGTGTCTCCTGACAAATTAAGAGGTACCATACAAAATGATATATTAAAGGAATACATAGCAAGGGGGACATATATATTTCCAACAGAGCCATCCATGAGGCTTATTACAAATATATTTGAGTATTGCTCAAAACATGTTCCAAAGTGGAATACAATCAGTATTTCCGGGTACCACATAAGAGAAGCGGGCTCAACGGCAGCACAGGAAGTAGGATTTACTTTGGCTGACGGAATTGCATATGTTGAAGCCGCCATAAAAGCAGGGCTTGATGTTGATACCTTTGCTCCCAGACTGTCCTTCTTCTTTAACTCACATAATGATTTATTTGAAGAGGTAGCGAAATTCAGGGCTGCAAGAAGGCTTTGGGCAAAAATAATGAAGAATAGATTCAAAGCAAAAGACGAAAAATCCATGATGCTTAAATTCCACACTCAAACAGCAGGCTGCACGCTTACTGCTCAACAGCCTGATAACAATATTATAAGAGTTGCAATGCAAGCATTAGCTGCAGTGCTTGGGGGAACCCAGTCTTTACATACTAATTCAAGAGATGAAGCCCTTGCACTTCCAACAACTGATTCGGTTACCATAGCACTTAGAACTCAGCAGATTATTGCAAATGAAACAGGAGTGGCAAACACGGTTGACCCCTTGGCAGGTTCATATTTCATTGAGGCAAAAACAAAAGAAATTGAAGTTAAAGCAATGGAATATATCACTAAGATTGATGAATTGGGCGGGGCAGCAAGAGCCATAGACTTAGGCTATATTCAAAAAGAAATTTCAGATTCTGCATATCAATACCAGATGGAAATTGAGTCCTTGGAGAGAATTGTGGTAGGAGTCAATAAATATCAGGTGGAGGAAGATGCCCCAAAAGGATTGCTGCGAGTTGACCCCATAGTTGCAGAAATGCAGAAAGAGAAGATAAATGAAGTTAAAGCAAAAAGAAATAATCTTGCTGTTGAAGAGAAACTAGACTTGCTTAAGAAGGCTTGTGAGGGAACCGAAAATGTAATGCCCTTTATACTTGATGCAGTGAAAGAATATGCTAGCTTAGGAGAAATATGCGGTGTTATGAGAGAAGTT
The DNA here is from genome assembly GCA_012519555.1 of Tissierellia bacterium. GTDB lineage: Bacteria > Bacillota > Clostridia > Tissierellales > Sedimentibacteraceae > Sedimentibacter. The sequence continues at coordinate 6,951 of JAAYPY010000084.1, forward strand.
TTCGGTGAATATGAGCAGGCAGTATTGATTTAGGAGGGGAAATAATGAAGAGACCAATTAGAGTTTTAATTGCAAAGCCCGGCCTTGACGGTCATGACCGAGGTGCAAAGGTTATAGCCAGAGCACTGAGAGATGCAGGCATGGAAGTAATTTATACAGGGCTTAGACAGACTCCTGAACAAATAGTTGCAGCAGCAGTGCAGGAAGATGTTGATGTTGTAGGGTTGAGTTTATTATCGGGAGCACATAATTACTTATTTCCAAAAGTTGCTGACCTATTGAAGGAACAAGGTGTTGATGATGTCCTTATAATTGGCGGAGGAGTAATTCCTAATGAAGATATTCAAGGTCTTAAGGAGGCGGGAATATCCGAAATATTTACACCGGGAACACCAACCGCAAAGATGATTGAATATATAAAGAACAACTTGAAAAGGATTTGAATGGATGGTGACTTGATGTCGTATTCACAATTGATTGAAAAAATGCTTGCAGGTGACAAAAGATCTTGTGCCAAGCTTATAACTGCAGTGGAAAATGACCCGGAGAAAGCCGAAAAAATTATTCGAGAAATACATCAATATACCGGAAAGGCCCACATAATAGGAATTACAGGACCTCCCGGTGCAGGAAAAAGCACGCTTACGGATAAAATAGTAAAAAAATTAATAAGCCAAGGAAACAAGGTGGCTGTAATTGCAGTAGACCCAACCAGCCCTTATTCGGGAGGCTCCATACTTGGAGACAGAATTCGTATGCAGGACTTAGCCCTGAATCCGGATGTTTTCATACGCAGTATGGGGACAAGAGGTTACTTGGGAGGTTTATCAAAGTATACCAAGAATGCCTTGAAGATTTTGGATGCTGCGGGCTATAACCATATAATCATTGAAACCGTTGGTGTAGGGCAGTCAGAAGTAGATGTAGTCAAAATTGCCGATACCATTGTAATGGTCATGGTTCCCGGACTTGGGGATGATATCCAGTCAATCAAGGCGGGTATAATGGAAATAGGTGATATTTTTGTCATTAATAAAAGCGATTTGTTTGGGGCTGACCGCACAGCTCTTGAGGTAAATATGATGCTTGATTTAACCATGGAAATGGACAGGAGACCTCCTGTCGTAAAGGTTACGGCTGTTAAAAATGAAGGCATTGATGACCTTGTGAATGAAATTAAAGAACATTTAAATTACCTGAAGGAAAGCAGGAAACTTGAAGAAAGAAGAAAAGCCAATATAAAATTAGAAGTTCTTGAGCTCATGGAAGAGCAGCTGAGAAAAATTGCAATCTCCCATACAGACAGCGAAAATAAATTAGAAGATGAAGTAATTGAAATATTAAATAAAAATAAAAATGCCTATGAAGTACGGGATAAATTGTTAAAAGGTATGGGGACACACCTTCGGGAAAGCCTCTGAGGTTTAGCGTGAAGGTAATGTAAGGAGGTTATTATGGTAAATAAAATTGATCATATCGGTATTGCCGTTAAGAATTTAGATGATGCGCTAAATTTCTACGAAAATATTCTTGGATTAAAATCTGCAGGAACAGAAACCGTGGAAGAACAAAAAGTTAAGGTTGCTTTTCTTCCTATTGGCGATACGGAGGTTGAACTATTGGAATCATCGGAAGAAGACGGTCCGATTGCAAGATATATCGCTAAAAACGGCGAAGGCGTTCAGCATATAGCATACAGGGTTGATGATATAGAAAAAGCAATAGCAGAAATGAAAGAAAAGGGAATCAGAATGATTGACGAGAAGCCCCGCTACGGAGCAGGTGGTGCAAAGATAGCATTCTGCCACCCTAAATCGACTTTTGGAGTTCTCATAGAACTCTGTCAAAGAGACTAAAGAAAGCTGCGGATTCATCCGCAGCCTTCTTTTTTAGCTTTCCAATTCATCTATAATACGCTTCTTATATGCCATAAATTTATCGCTTACTATGAAATCTTTGCTTCTTGGCTTTTCTTCATCAATTATTATTTCATCGGTTATTTTACCGGGCTTTCCGGACATAATGTATATTCTGTCGGATAAGAGAATGGCTTCATCAATATCATGGGTTATTAATAAGCTTGACAGCTTAATCTGCTCCATGACATTAAGAAACCATTGGTGCATGCTGCTTTTGGTTATACTGTCCAAGGCGCTGAAGGGTTCATCCAAAAGGGCAACCTGGTCAGAGAACAAATATGTGCGAAGCAAAGCTGCCCTCTGCCTCATACCTCCTGAGAGCTGATTAGGGTATTTGTTTTCAGTGCCTTTAAGACCGAATTCTTCAAAATACTTTAAAGCATGCTCTCTTGCTTTTGATTTCTTCTCTCCCCTTATGACCAAGGGGAGAGAAACATTGTCAATTATCGACTTATAAGGCAGGAGCAGGTCTTTTTGGAGCATGTAGCTTGTATTTCCCGTAGTGTTTGTAATATCTCTTCCGTCTAAAAAAACTCTTCCCGAATCAGGCCTTATCAGGCCTGATATTACATTAAACAAGGTGGTTTTTCCAACGCCGCTTACTCCCAATATACTGACTATCTCACCCCTATTAAGTTTTATAGAAATATTTTCAATTGTTTTATCACCCTCATAACTGACGGTTATCTTATCTGTAGTCAGTTTTTCCATAATATCTCCTTACCCCATTCTATTCAGGAAGGTAGTCGTTTGTAAAACCTGCTCCTTTTGGAATTTCTTTTTCTATAAGATTGTTTTCAAACAACCAGCCATAAAATGCATCCCATCTTTCCTGGTCAATATATCCCCATTTTGGAGCATCTGCTATATATTGATCTGCAAGCCATTTTTGGCTTTCCACAACTATTTCGGCATCAAGCTCCGGAGCTGCTTCCAATAGTATCTGAGCGGCATCTTCAGGGTTTTCGATAGCAAATTCGTATCCTTTTTTTACAGCTGATAATACTTTTTTTACAATTTGGGGATTTGAATTTGCATAATCATCATTTACAAACAAGACAGGGCTGTAATAATCTAATTCCTTGCCGTAGTCTGCGAAGTTTAAATAATTTGTTTCCAATCCTTTTACCTTTGTCGCAATACCATCCCAGGCATAATAAATCCACACAGAGTCAATATCTGTCTGCAAGGCGGTAATAACGTCTGTTACAGTGCTTGGAACCAAGTTTATATCTTCGAAGTTTCCTCCGTCATCTTGGACTATCTTTTCAATTATGGCTAATTCTATGGGCAAATTCCATGTAGCATATGTGTGACCTGATAATTTTGAGGGTGTGTCGATACCGTCTTCTTTTAAGGATATTATGCCGGAAGTATTGTGCTGAATTATTGCAGCAACCGCGGTTATGGGCATGGGAGTATTAGATGCGAAATTTGGAGCCAAATAGTCCTGAAAACCAATTCCAAATTCAGCTCCTCCGCCTCCCACAATGGCTTCTGCACCGCCTTCGGGAGGCTGCATGATTACGACTTCAAGCCCCTCTTCTTCAAAAAAACCCTTAGACTGAGCAACGTATAAACCTGTATGATTTGTATTTGGAGTCCAGTCTAATACAATGTCTATTTTTATGCTTTCTTCTTCTGTTTTAGGTGTTTCTGCCGCACATGATGTCAGCATAAAAACAGATAATATAGTAATTGTAATTAAAAACATTAGTTTATTTTTCACTTTAAACCACGTCCTTTCTATTCTTTTTATTTTCCCAAGGCATTACAGCCCTACTTAGATATGATACTGCAAACATAAGTATTAGACTTATGATGGATATAAAAAATATAACAGCAAACATTTTATCAAAGGAGTATGATTTTCTTACTCTGGTCATATATACTCCAAGTCCTGATAATCCGCCCAACCATTCAGCAATAACTGCACCTACGACCGAGTAGGACACAGATATTTTAAGTCCGGAAAAAAACTGATTTAAAGCGCTGGGAAGCTTTATATGTACAAAACACTGCAATCTGTTTCCCCCCATGGCCTTTAATAAATTTATGGCATCAATATCAGCTGAATGAAATCCTTCCAGCAAGCTGACGGTAATGGGGAAAAAGGTTGTCAATACTATCAATGTTACCTTAGGCAG
>JAAYPY010000009.1 GCA_012519555.1 Tissierellia bacterium
AAGAGAAGGAGTTAAATTTCATAGTGGAAAGATGCTGACACCGGATATGGCAGCAAGGTCATTGAAAAGAACTATTGAAATAGGAAAAGGAGCTGCCTACATATGGGATGGAGTAGAAGATATAATAGCTGACGGTAACGAGCTCGTATTTAAATTAAGCAGACCTTTGCCTCTTTTACAGATAGTTTCAGCCTCATATGGAGCTTATATATACGATCCGGATATCGAGAGAGATTGGTACTATGAAGCAAAGGCTGATGGAACCGGACCATACAAAATGATGTCATACCAGAAAGACAGTGAAATGATACTTGAAAAACATACTGATTATTGGGGCGGATGGGAAAGCGAAGACAGGCATTTTGATGTTGCTGTTATTAAAACAATTGCAGAATCATCTATCAGAAGGCAGCTTATACTTAATGGTGAAGTAGATTTTATACAACAGTTATCGGTTGAAGATATAGAGGCAATAAAAGATGAACCCGGCATATCTGTATCTAATGTAGTATCGTTTCAACAGCTAAATGCTTTCCTTAATACTCAAAAGGAACCTCTTAACAATAAATATATCAGACAGGCTCTTAGTTATATGACTCCATATCAGGATATTTTAGATCATGTTATGATGGGTAATGCAACTCAAGCAAGAGGTGTCATACCACCTAATTTATGGGGACATGGAGAAAACTTATTACAGTATACATATGACCTTGAAAAAGCAAAAGAACTTTTAGCTAAGGGTGGATATCCTGACGGAGGTTTCAAACTCCTATATACTTATACGTCAGGGGATACAAATCTTCAAAAAGTCGGAGAACTTCTCAAAGACTCTTTTGCTAAAGTAAATATTGACTTGGAATTAAGAGCAATGACTACAGACGCAAAATATAATTTAACTAAAGCTCAGGATCCTAACGAAAGACAAGATATAACATTACTATATTGGTGGCCGGATAATTTAGATCCGGTAGGATATATGGATTCACAGTTTCATAGTGAAGAAGAAGTAGGTTTTAACTTTGCATACTATTCAAATCCTGAGGTGGACAGGCTTATAGATGAAGCTATAGAATTATCGGGAATTTCTATAGAAGAGGCTTCCCAAAAATACATTGAAGCACAAGAAATAATAGTTGAAGAAGCACCTGCATTGTTCTTATACTGTGAAAATTATATTAGACCTTATAGAAGTGATATTAAAGGTTATATAGATAATCCTATTTATCCAAATGTTGTATATTTCTATGATGTTTACAGATAACAAGAGATATATAAAGCCATAGTTTAGTTTATGTACACTCTTTTCCTTCAGATGTATAATTGGAATGCAAAGATTAGATAAAGGGCTGCTATTTTAGCAGCCCCCATGTTAAGATTATGATAAGGAAGTGAAAATGTGGGAAAGTTTATTGTAAAACGTATTGCGGGAGGCATACTAATCCTTTTAGTTGCATTTACTGTGATCTTTTTCTTGTCTAGAGTTATTCCTTCAGACCCGGCACAAAAATGGGTCGGAGCTCACGCTACACATGAACAGAAAGAAGCAGCTATTATTGAATTGGGATTAGATAAGCCTATTTTAGAACAATATGTTAATTATTTTAAAAATTTGCTTCGTGGGAATCTAGGAATATCAATAGTATCTCATAGACCGGTATCTGTAGAGCTTAAGGAAGCCATACCAAATACTTTGGAACTTGTATTTATAAGCGTTATATTAGCCTTTTTAGTAGGTATGCCTATCGGCGTTTATTCAGCTAATAAGGAAAATACTATTTTTGACCATACCGGAAGAGTTTTTTCTGTTGGAATATTATCAATGCCTACATTTGTTGTTGCTCTATTTCTGCAAATGCTCTTTTCTACTCGGCTTGGATTATTACCTTTAACAGGACAAATGGATACAATGACAAAACTTATGAGTCCTGTAGAAAGTGTAACGGGATTCACTATGCTTGATTCACTAATTACAGGCAACTGGGTAGCATTTAAAGACATATTAATGCATTCAATATTGCCTGTACTTACGCTAATGTCATATCCTTTAGGATTAACTGCGAGAATGACAAGGTCTATTCTGTTAGAAGTATTGAATGAGGATTACATACGTGCTGAGCGAGCATATGGCATAAAAGAAAGAAAAATAATTTGGATATATTCCATTAAGAATGTTATTGGAACGGTTATAACTGTGTTGGCACTGTCAACTGGCTATACCTTAGTTAATACCTTTGTTATAGAATCAATATTTAGTTGGCCCGGAGTAGGCAATTACATTGGACGTTCAGTTGTTAATCTTGACTATCCTGCAATAATCGGAGTAACATTGTTTGCAGCTATAGCCTATGTGATTTTAAATATGATAGCAGACATTATTATAGCTCTTGACCCAAGGGTTAGGGTTGTAGGAGGTGAAGATTAATGGTTGAGGATAAAAAGAATATAATAAAAAATAATAGTAAAATGTTTTTAGCTATTAAGCTAAAAAATAAGTATAACTCATTAAAAACATTTTTAAAACTTCTTTTTACAAATAAACTGACGGGGTTTGCATTTATTGTAATATCAGCACTTATTATTATTGCAATTTTTGCATCAATTTTAGCCCCATATCCGGAACAAGGTCTGGGTAAGGTTAATCTAGACGAGGTATTTCAATCTCCTAATGCTAAGCATATTTTTGGAACAGATGAATTAGGAAGAGATATTTTTAGCAGGCTTCTTTATGGGGCCAGAATATCCTTGTCAATATCTGTGATAACAATTGTTATTGCACTCATTATTGCTATACCTTTAGGTCTAATATCAGGGTATTATGGAGGTTTCGTTGATGAAATAATCATGAGGATAACAGATGTATTTTTAAGTTTTCCTCCTTTGCTCATAGCGATAGTAATAACATCATTTTTAGGTCCTAGTTTAAGGAATGCAGTAATAGCAATAGCAATAGCATGGTGGCCGTCGTACGCAAGATTAATCAGAGCACAAGTAATATCTGTTAAACAGAAACCATTTATCAGTGCATCTAAATGTATCGGAACCAGTGATTTTAAAATTATGTTAACACACATACTACCAAATTCAATTGCACCGATAATTATTCAGGCATCTATGGATATGGGTTCCGTTATACTTACAGCAGCATCATTAAGTTTTATAGGTCTTGGTGCTCAAGCACCTGAACCGGAATGGGGTCTAATAATAAGCACATCGCGTAAATTTATTATGGATGCATGGTGGTACACTGTATTTCCGGGTTTAGTTATATTTATAACAGTATTAAGCTTTAATTTGTTAGGGGACGGTTTAAGGGAAGTCCTTGATCCTAAAACGAGGGTGAGGTGATGGGTGTGTATGATAGGGCACTTGAGATAATAGATTTAGAAGTTAAAGCTAAAACTGTATCAGGTACTGCTGAGCTTCTTAACATTAAAGAGCTAATTCTTGATTGGGGAGAAATAGTTGGCATTGTAGGAGAGAGTGGATCTGGTAAAAGCATATTAGCACTTACTATCATGGGGCTTTTACCCAAAAATGTTTTTGTGACAAAAGGTAAGATTTTATATAAAGGTGAAGACCTTTTGAAAAAAGATGAAAAGTTTATGAGGGAAAAAATTCGGGGCAATGAAATAACTATGATATTCCAAGATCCCATGGCATCTCTTAATCCTGTATTTACGGTAAAGAATCAGCTTTCTTCTGTAATAAAGGTGAAAAACCCTAAACTGAATAAAAATGAAATATATAAGAAAGCTATTGAAATGTTAGACTTGGTTAAATTAAGCGATCCTGAAATGACTATGAACAAATATCCGCATGAATTAAGCGGAGGTATGAGGCAAAGGGTACTCATAGCTATGGCTCTTTCAGCTCAAGCTAAAATTCTTATTTCTGATGAAGCTACTAGAGCCTTAGATGTTACAATTCAACTTGGTATAATAAAATTGATCCAAGAACTTGGGGAAAAATTTAATTTATCGACATTGTTCATATCTAGTAACATGGCTTTAATCGCTTCTGTATGCAAAAAAATAAGCGTATTGTATTCAGGAGAGGTAATAGAAAAGGGGAATACGAATGATATATTAAAGGAAGCAAGACATGTATATACAAAATCATTTTTAGCATCATTACCTACAGCTGGAAAAAAGGGTACAGTATTACCTATTCTTGAGGGCAATTATCCGAGTATTTTAGATAAACCTAAAAATTGTATATTTTCGGATAGATGTCCAATCGTTACGGATGAATGCAGAGATAAAAAACCTACACTGTCAGCAATATCCGATAGTCACAGTGTTTCATGTTTTAAAAATCTCGATTCTGATAAAACAGATAAGGGAGCGTAGTGTATGAATTATTTATTAAATGCTAAAAATCTAAAGAAGTATTTTCCTGTAAATAAGGATTTGTTCAATAAGGCTTCAAAATATGTACATGCAGTCGATGATGTGAGTTTTTCAGTTGAAAGTAAAGACATTATTGGTATAGTAGGAGAGTCCGGATGTGGAAAGTCAACGCTTGCTCAGCTAATAATGGGAATATACAGTCCAACCTCCGGAACTATTGAGTTTGAAGGAAAAAGTATAAATCTCCAAAATAAAAAGAATAAGCTTGCATATAAAAGAAATATTCAGATGGTATTTCAAGATCCATATTGGTCGCTAAATCCAAGAAAAATGGCCAGAGATATAATAGCTGAACCTATGAGGGTTCATAAGACAGTAAATGAATACGATATGGATAATGAAATACAAAGACTACTTAACATGGTAGGAATAAGTGGAGATCGAATGTATGAGTATCCCCATGAATTTTCGGGTGGTGAGCGACAACGTATTGCAATAGCCAGGTCACTATCTTTAAGCCCAAAACTATTAATATTAGATGAACCTACCAGTTCAATTGATACGCTTTCTCAAGCAGGTATACTAAACTTATTAATTAGGATTAGGGATGAACTAAATTTATCATATTTACTTATTTCACATGACTTGAGTGTAATACATTTTATGTCAAACAAAATAATAGTTATGTACCTTGGGAAAATAGTTGAAATGGGTGATGTTAATGAAATTTTTAATAATATGCTGCACCCTTATACAAAAGCATTGATGTTGGCAATACCGTCTATAGATTCGGCGGGCAACATAAAAAAAGTTGAAGCATTAGAAGGAAATGTGCCAAGTGCTATAAATCTACCAAAGGGCTGTAGATTTAATGCAAGATGTAAGTATTGTATTGATATTTGTTTACAAGAAGAGCCGACACTAAAAAAAATAGATAAAAACCATTCTGTTGCATGCCATTTATACTAAATAGCTTTTTATCGTAATTGTATTATCAAGGAGCTTGGGCAAATAGCTCCTTGATAAATGATTATATAATATTTATAACATCTGATTACCAGAACAATCTATAAATAGCAGCAGTTACAAAACACACCAAAAATGCAATTCCCGTAGGAATTATAAAAGCCGCAAATGTCCATTTCAGACTGCCGGTTTCTTTTTTTATTGTCCATAAGGTTGTGGAGCAGGGCCAGTGAAGGAGAGAAAACAACATTACATTTATGGCGGTTAATGCAGTCCAACCGTTGGATACTAAGATTTGTCTTAAAGAATCAACACTTTCAAAATCCGTTAAAGTGCCTGTAGACATATATGCCATCAATAAAACCGGAATCACTATTTCATTTGCAGGAAAGCCTGCAATAAAAGCAATAAGTATGAATCCATCAAGGCCTATAACCCTTCCCAAAGGCTCTAAAAAATTCCCCCCATGAGCTAATATGCTCATATCACCCAGATAAATATTTGCCAAGAGCCATGTAATTGCACCGGCAGGTGCTGCAACAACCACTGCTCTCGAAAGTACAAATATGGTTCTGTCAATAATTGATGTGTATATTATTCTTCCTATCTGAGGAGCCCTGTAGGGAGGAAGCTCCAAGGTGAAGGTGGAAGGAATTCCTTTTAATAATGTTTTAGACAAGAGATATGATACTGATAGTGTTCCAAACACACCAATAATTACCATGAGGGTAATAAATAATGCAGGTATGATACTGTCAATAAATGTACCCGTAAAAGCAAAAAATGCTGCCGATAATACTATTATTAAGGGAAACCTTCCGTTGCAGGGAACAAGATTATTGGTAATGATTGCAATCAATCTTTCTCTGGGAGAGTCAATAATTCTGCAACCTATTACTCCTGCGGCATTGCATCCAAATCCCATGCACATGCTGAGACACATTTTTCCGTGAGCACCTGCCTTTTTAAACAAATGGTCTAAATTAAATGCTACTCTGGGCAGATATCCCAAGTCTTCAAAAAGAGTGAACAAGGGAAAAAATATAGCCATGGGAGGGAGCATTACCGAAACAACCCAGGCAAGACTGCGGTATACTCCGTCAACCAAAATACCCCTTATAAAATCATTTGCCCCTATATTTGTGAAAACAACATCTAACTTATATTGCAAACCAAACAATAAATCCGCTAAAACTTGTGAAGGTATGTTTGCTCCTTGTACGGTAATCAAGAAAATCAGTCCCAACAGAGTCAGCATAATGGGTATACCAAATTTTTTCGAAGTAATAAAGTCATCAATTTTTTTATCTCTGTTAAGCTTGTTAATATCCTCCTTTACATATTTTTGTTTCAGTTCATTGGCATAATTGTAATTGTTCTCAGTAATTCTTTCTCTGATTTCAGGCTCATAATGAAGATATGATAAATTGTTAAACTCCTCATAGTCAATTTGTTTAAATGCCATATTTGCAATAGCTTCCTTAAGCTCATTCATACCCCGGCCGCTTCTTGCGGCTGTTAAAACAATGGGTATATTCAGTTCGTTTTGCAATCCTTGTCTGTCAATTGTAATATTCTTTTTCTCAGCTTCATCTATTAGATTAATACATAATATTATTCTTTTTGTAAGTTTAGAAATTTGGAGAACCAAATTCAAATTTCTTTCAAGACATGTAGCATCAGCAACTACAACTACTGCATCATAATTGCCGTAACACAAAAAATCCCTTGTAATCTCTTCATCCTTAGAAGCAGTAAACAACGAATAGGAGCCGGGCAGGTCTACCATAATATACTCATTGTTTTTGTATTTATATTCACCTCTTGCAGAAACAACAGTCTTTCCCGGCCAGTTTCCCGTATGTTGATTAAGTCCCGTTAAATAATTAAAAACAGTGCTTTTTCCTGTATTTGGGTTTCCTGCCAAGGCTACAATATACTGTTTATCACTTTTTTCTATTTCATAAATATCTTTTAATGATTCCAATCTTACGGATTGTGCTGTAAGTCCCATGTTGACACCCCCTATAATACTTCAATAAACCTGGATTCTTCATCTCTTAGGGCAATCATTGCTCCTCTTATCCTGTAAACTGTCAAGTTATTTTTTGGACCTTTTCTTAATACCTCCACATCTGCACCCTTTGTCAGACCCAGAGCAAGAAATCTTTCCTTTAAATAGTCATGTGCAGAGTTTCGTTTAACCTTTACTGTTTTTCCAACACCAACATCAACTAAATTCATATCTAACTCCTGTAATATTTTATATTAAACTGCATATTATTATGAGAACATGTTAGCCAAAGCTAACATTCTAAAGCTATAATATGACATTACTCAAATTTTGACACATATAGGAGGGATTATGAAGGAAGAATTTTATACATTGAAAGGATATAAAATAAAAAATGAAGAAATACTTTCATCATCCATGGAGGATTATATTGAAATGATATACAGGCTGTCACAAAAATCTGATCAAGTAAGAGTAAGGGAGCTGTCATTAGCATTGAATGTACAGCCTCCATCAACCACAAAAATGATTAAGAGATTAGCAAAGGAAAATTATGTGATCTATGAAAGGTACGGATGCATAAAGCTTACTGAGAAAGGAAGGGATATCGGCAGTAAGTTGTTGGAAAGACACAGGATAATTTTTGATTTCTTGGAGTGCCTAGGAGTAAAGGAAAATATTTTGGAACAAACCGAAAAAATTGAACATGCAGTAAACGATGAGGTCTTAGAGAAAATTAATGAACTTACAAAGTTTTTAAAGGATGAGATTCTTCCCTTTTAATTCTAATTATCATTAACTTATTTCTCTCTATTGAATAACATAATGTTAAGAAGTTTTACAGTATAAGGGAGGTAGCATATGGAATATATTTGTGAGCTGAAAAATATCTCTAAGAGATTTCATACTATAAATAACGAGACAAAGGCAATTGACGACATCTCCTTTAAGGTAAAGAAAGGGGAGATAGTATCTATAGTGGGGCCATCTGGTTCAGGAAAATCAACGGTTTTATCGCTTATAGCCGGCTTGGAGAAGCCATCTGAAGGAGAAGTCATTGTTAATACCAATAGTATCGGCTTCATGTTTCAGAAAGATCAATTATATGAATGGAGGAATGTTTATAAAAACTGCCTTCTTGGATTAGAAGTAAAAAACATGGATAATGAAGAAAATAAGATAAAAGTAAAAAAGATGCTTGAAAAATATGGGTTGACTAATTTTAAAAAACATTATCCCAGCCAGCTGTCAGGTGGAATGAGACAAAGAGCTGCCTTGGTGCGGACTTTGGCAATTGAGCCTGATTTATTATTATTGGATGAGCCATTTTCTGCATTGGACTACCAGACAAGACTTGCAATTGGTGATGAAGTAGGGACAATACTAAGAAATGAAAAAATAAGCACCATACTTGTAACTCATGACATACCTGAAGCCGTTAGTATATCAGACAGAGTTATAGTTTTCACTGAAAGGCCGGCAAGAATAAAAAAAGAATATGAAATAAAATTTGATGACTGCCCCGGTGAGAGAACACCTATGAAATGCAGAAACACCTTGACTTTCGGAAAATATTTCAGAGATATATGGAGGGATTTAGATGTGGAAAAAGAAGAATGAGCGGGCTGCGACAATATCAAAGGAGCATGATGAATATTTAAAGTCAATAAATAAGGAAAGAAATTTTATTAGGATTACTCAAATCTTGATTTTTGTTTTTGGAATAATATTTTGGGAAGCAGCAGCTAAAAACAATCTAATAGATACATTTCTTACAAGCAGTCCGGGAGCGATTCTTGAACTGATTGTAAAATTTGTTAATGATGGAAGTTTGTTTAAGCATTTATATATTTCCACAATGGAAACAATAGGCGGGTTTCTTGCAGGCACCTTAGGCGGATTACTGATTGCAATACTTTTATGGTGGTTTAGGAAATTAGCAATGATATTAGACCCTTACATTGTTATTCTGAACAGTCTTCCTAAAACAGCCTTAGCTCCCATAATTATTTTGTGGGTAGGAATGGGTTATTCGGGAATAATAGCTACGGCTGCATCCATTTCAATTGTTGTAACCATAATGACACTGTACACAGGATTTACCGGTGTAGAAAGGGATAAAATTATTCTCCTAAAAACCATGGGTGCAAATAAATTTCAAATTTTAAGGAAAGTAATAATTCCTGCTAATATACCTAATATTTTAAGCGTTATAAAAGTCAATATAGGGCTATCTTGGATAGGAGTAATCGTAGGAGAATTCTTAGTTTCAAAAGCAGGGATAGGATATTTGATATTGTATGGCAGCCAAACATTTAAATTAGACCTTGTGATGATGGGAGTATTTGTATTAGGCGTAATAGCAGCAATTATGTACTTGCTTTCTTCATGGCTTGAGAAAAAAATAATTAAATATTGATTATGATTTACCCAATTTCTTTAACCGGAGGGAAAAAGAAATTGTTGGTAAATCAAACGCAACGGGTTCCCAATTTATGCGACCAAAGGGAGCAAATAAATTGGTGAACGAGACTGCGATATGATCTAACCCCATTTTTCATATGTATGGGGACACACCTTGTCCCCGCCTTTAAGTTTTTATTTCTCTTGTATCTTGAAACATAAATTGAATTATGTTAAACTGAGACAGAAAATTAAAGAAAGGAAAAATACATATGACAGCTGCTTCAATATTTTATCCCTTAATTTTTATCGTATTATTATACTTTTTATTTAAAAACACAAAAAATAGAATGAGTTATCAAAAAGAAAACATGGAAGTTTTGCTATTGTTGGATGAAGATGATAAAAGAGTTCATCTCATGAGCAGACTGCTGATGGCAGTAATGATTTTGTTAACTGGCATAATGATACGAGGACTGATGGAAACAAAAACTTATACTTCAGAAAATGTAATGATTATGGCGGTGCTTCCTATCTTAATAATTACCTTGTACATCCCCTTGTCCAAGAAAACAATGATTTCAACATTAGGAATACACAAGAGATCAAATCTTGTAAGATGGGAATATATTAAAGGTATCAATTATCTTAAACCGGATGCCAAAGACAAGGTTAAAGTGATAATAAACTATCTCTATATGAATAGGGATACCAGCATTACTCTTACATTTCTAAAGGATGACCCCCAGTTAGAGAAGTTTAAGGAATATGCAAAAACCTACAAAAATACAAAAAAGAAGGATAAGAAAAGTGGCAAATAAATTTATTGACAGTCACGCACATCTTGATGATAAGAGATTTAATAAGGACAGAGATGAGTTAATCAGCTCTTTATGTGACAATGATATTGAAGCTGTGTTAAACCCGGGTGCAGATCTAAGCTCATCAAGGGAAGCCCTATCGATGGCAGAAAAATATCCCTTTATTTATGCTGCTGTAGGATGCCATCCTCATGATACCAAATATATGAATAATGAGCATATGAATATATTCAAAGAGATGGCGAAAAACAAAAAAGTAATAGCTATAGGCGAAATAGGGCTTGATTACTATTATGACAATTCAGACAGAGATACACAGAGAAAGTGGTTCAGGGAACAAATACGACTGGCAAAGGAATTAGACCTTCCATATATTGTTCATGACAGAGATGCACATGAGGATATTTTAAAAATTATGAAGGAAGAGCATTATGACGGTGCCAGAGGAATACTCCACTGTTATTCCGGAAGCGTAGAACTGTCAAGAGAATTTATTAAACTTGGATTTTATATATCTTTAGGGGGACCTGTCACGTTTAAAAACGCAAGGGTTCCTAAATTGGTTGCAAAGGAAGTCCCTTTTGACAAGCTTTTAATTGAAACAGATTCACCCTATTTAACACCGGAGCCCTATAGAGGAAAAAGGAACGAACCAAAATACGTGAAATATGTTGCAGAAGAAATAGCTAAAATAAGAAATGTATCAATTGATGAAGTAGCAGAAAAAACCAAGGAGAATTTCAAAAGACTATTTAAATTATGAAGCTTAATAGGAATTTTTATGATAGAGATGCTCGAATTGTAGCAGAAGACTTAATAGGGAAAATCTTAGTGAGAAAATATGGCGATACGGTAATAAAATCAAGAATCGTTGAAACTGAAGCATACATAGGTGCAATAGACAAGGCAAGCCATGGCTACGGAGGAAAAGTAACACCTCGGACCAAGATTATGTATGGACCTCCCGGATATGCATATGTGTATTTAATTTACGGTATGTATTATTGCCTGAACTTTGTCACGGAAAAAGAAGGAGTCTGCAGTGCCGTATTAATCAGGGCAGTAGAGCCGCTTCTTAATGAAGAAGAAATGTCGATTAACAGATACGGCAAACAATTAAAAGAACTTACAAAATATCAGAAAAAAAATATTTCAAATGGTCCCGGAAAACTATGCAATGCTTTAAAAATCACTATAAAACACTATGGAGCAGATTTGACCGGGGATGAAATTTATGTTGAAGATGACGGCTATAGAGACTTTAAGACCGAAAAAAGCAAGCGAATAAATATCGACTATGCCGAAGAAGCAAAAAATTTTTTGTGGAGATATACAATTCAACATAATAAAGCTTGACAAATATAATTTTTCCAAATATAATTTGACTATCAAAGTAATTGGGGTGGTTTGATGAGTAATCATGAAACAGTAAATGAAATACTTGTGCGACTTTTTGCAAACATTTTGGATATTGAGGAGAAATGTCTGAAAATAGGAGAATTTGCCGATTTATCCATAACAGAAATGCATGTAATAGACAACATAGGATTGACAAGTGAACGAACCATGTCTGATACAGCCAAGGCTGTAAAGGTTACTTCGGGAACATTAACAACTGCCATAGACAATCTTATTAAAAAGGGATATGTGGAAAGACGCCGCTCGTCAGAAGACAGAAGAGTTGTAAAAATCAGGCTGACGGAAAGGGGCAGAGAAGCATACAAATCCCATGAAGATTTTCATAAGGACTTGGTAACAAGTGCCTTACAGCAGTTAAACAGCCATGAAGAAGAAGTTTTAATTAAGGTACTTACAAACATTGATGAATTTTTCAGTGAAAAATACAAATATGCAGGTTGGTATTAAATTCATAGTTCTGCATAAAATGTATGAGGTAACAGTATTTTTACGCGCAATTACTTTTAATTTCGAAATATTTGATTATGAAAAGAGGCTAATATGAGTATAAGAATTGTAATAGACAGTACATCAGACGTAACAGATGAAATAATTGAAAAATATAATTTGAAAATGATTCCTTTAACCGTTAATTTTGAGAATGAATCTTTTTTGGACAAAATTGAATTGAATTCCGAGGAATTCTTTGAAAAACTATCAGCTTCAGAAAAACTTCCGACTACTACATTGGTATCACCAGGAGCATTTGTTGAAGCATTTAGTGAAATTTTAGCAGAGGGAGACCAGGTCTTAGGATTATTTTTAGCTTCTGAACTTTCAGGTACATATGATTCTGCTCGTATGGCAAAGGATATGATAGGCAGTGATGATATTTATATAATTGATACAAGAAGTGTTTGTCTTGGAGCATTTGCCCTTATTTTAGAAGCAATAGAATTAGTAGAGCAAAATAAAACCATTGAAGAAATAGTGGAGGAATTAGAGATACTTAAGGAAAAAACAGTTGCCGTTGCGGCACTTGACACATTAAAGTACCTTGAAAAGGGTGGAAGACTTTCGAAAGGGCAAGCAGTTGTAGGCTCCTTATTAAACATTAAACCAATAGTAGAAATTAAAAATGGAGCCATTTCAGTAATAGAGAAAATCAGAGGGAAAAATAAAACGATTAAATGGTTCGATGAATGGATAGAAAAGAATAACTATGATTTATCGGACAAAACGGTGCTCTTATTCCACGGAAGAGCTCATCAACAATTAAAGCAATTAAGAGAAGCAATTGAAGATAAATACAAGATAAAAAACATAATTGAGCAGGAAATAGGAGCGGTTATAGGGACTCACTCAGGTCCCGGAGTATTAGGTATCGGATTTTTAAACAAATAACAATAAAAATAAAACAGGGACATTCCTCATTGAGGTGTGTCCCTGTTCATTCTTCGCCATCGGCTGACTAAATTATTGTCAGTACCGTCTTTCCTTCCTCGTTTAGATCAACATTAACTATAGAGCCTTCCTTTAAAATACCTCTTAAATATGCTTCCGAAATTTCATCTTCCACATATTTTTGGATTGCACGTCTCAAAGGTCTTGCGCCAAATTTTGTATTATAACCCTTTTCAAGTATGTGCTCTTTCATTTTATCGGTAACAGCTATAGTTATTTTCTTTTCTTCAGCATCATTCTTAACCTCCTTAAGCATTAAGTCTACTATTTCGCTTAATTCTTCCTTGGTTAATTCGCTGAATACAATAATATCATCGATACGATTCAAAAATTCAGGTCTGAAGGTCTGCCTAAGAGCATCCTTTACCTTAGATTCCATTGCTTCGTATTCTTTATTGCCAAAGCCGATTCTGTTAGCTTTGATTGATGTACCGGCATTGGAAGTCATAATTATTACCGTATTTTCAAAGTTAACGGTTCTTCCCTGATTATCCGTAAGTCTTCCGTCCTCCAATATTTGCAGCAATATATTAAATACATCTTCGTGAGCCTTTTCAATTTCATCCAATAAAATTACTGAATATGGTTTTCTTCTCACTTTCTCGGTTAAGAATCCTGCCTGGTCAAAGCCCACATATCCGGGAGGAGCTCCTATAAGCTTGGAAACAGTGTGTTTTTCCATGTATTCGGACATATCAAGCCTTATCATTGCATCTTCATTTTCAAACAGCTCATAGGCTAAGGTCCTTGCAAGTTCGGTTTTGCCTACACCTGTTGGTCCTACAAATATAAATGAAGATGGTTTTTTCTTTTTCTTAAATCCTGAACGATTTCTTCTAATAGCCTTGGCAAGACTCGTAACCGCAGGATGCTGGCCTACAACTCTTCTATGAAGTCTTTCTTCCAACTTTATTAATTTTTCAGCTTCATCCTCGCTGATTTTCTGAACGGGAATTTTTGTCCAAGCTTCAATAACATATGCTATGTCATCATCCGTTAAAAGAATATTCTCGTATTCATTGGACAATTCTTTTATTTTTGCTTCCATTCTGATTTCTGTTACCTTAAGCTCAGCAGCTTTTTCATAATCATCATTTTCTGCAGCTTCTTCTTTTTCATCTCTTATTCGAGCAAGCTCCGCTTTTAAAGCTTCTAACTCAACCAATCCTTTGTTTTTTAAATTTGCCCTTGAGCCTGCTTCATCTATTACATCAATAGCCTTGTCAGGAAGAAATCTGTCGGTAATATATCTTTCTGACATTATAACTGCCTGTCTTACAATTTCATCAGTTATCTTTACATTGTGATACTGTTCGTAATAATCCTTGATACCTTTTATAATTTCAATGGAATCCTCTATGGAAGGTTCATCCACAATTACAGGTTGGAATCTTCTTTCAAGAGCAGTATCCTTTTCAATATGTTTTCTGTATTCATCCAAGGTTGTGGCACCGATTATTTGAACTTCACCTTTGGCAAGTGCCGGTTTTAGAATGTTGGCAGCATTCATAGCTCCACCTTCAGCTTCACCCGCACCAACAATATTATGGAGTTCATCAATTACAATTACTATATTGCCTGCTTTTTTAGCTTCATCAATAATTGCTTTCATTCGTGCTTCAAATTGCCCTCTAAATTGTGTACCTGCCACAACTGCAGTCAAGTCAAGAAGGTAGATTTCAGTATTGAAAAGCTTTACAGGCACCTGTTTTTCTGCAATTCTAACGGCTAATCCTTCTGCTATGGCAGTCTTTCCTACACCGGGCTCACCGATTAAAACAGGGTTGTTTTTAGAGCGTCTGTTTAATATTTGAACAACTCTGTCGATTTCTCTCTCCCTGCCTATTATTCTGTCTAATTCGCCAAAGCGTGCCTGTTCAGTCAAATTCATACCGTAAGTATCTAAATATTTCAATTTTCTTCGTTTTACTTTTTCCTTTATTTTGGCTCCAGTTCCGGAGCCTGTGTAGTTAACATCTTGGTCATCCGATGGAATAAACTCACTGCTTGTGGAGCTGGTGTTTCCCGTAAAAGCATTATTCATAAAATTCATCAAAGAATTAATACTATTGCTGTTATCAGAAGTCATATCCTGAGATAATTTTTCTAAATCCATATCTCCGATTATTTCAGTCAGTTGGTTATTTAAATTTTCAAAGTCTTCAGGTTTCATTCCGCTTTGTCTCATTATCTGATCCATAGGTGCTATACCTTGTTTTTTAGCACAAGGAATGCACAAACCTCTAGTCTGCATTTTACCTTCAACTATTTTATTTACATATATTACTGCTACATTTTTATTACATATAGAGCACAACATATTTTTCATCTCCTTTTCTTGGGGACATTACTTTACCTAAGAAGACTAACCCCTAATTTTCTCATTAAGATGTGTCCCCGTTCCACTTATCTATCTCTACTAAATCACGAGGCTGAATCCTGCCTCTTACCTTTAGTTGTATTCACCGATTAATGAAATATCCTTACATAATTGATTATAATATAATTTTCTTAAAAATGCATTAAAATAATAAAAAAATTAATACAGTGATTATATCGGCAGCAAACAAAAAAATATTATACTTGACATATAAAGTCAATGGTAATATACTATTAAAAATTAAATATTTTCATGGGTATATTACAGAGGTTGCGATGATCAAGAGTAAAAGCTCTGCTTTGAAAGGGTGATTCGCCGAAGGGTTCTTCCCTGGGCTTACATTTAATAGATGTAATACTGTTTTTATAGGATGCTTCCCAATTCTATAAAAGAGAGCTGTAATGTGCTGGGCAGAAGGTTCGGTGTTTTTGTTAAGCGTCTGAGAGCCCTTTTGCTCTTGTGTCGCTTTTTTTAATGCCTTTTTCGACATAAATTCATATGTAACCCCATTGAGGTCAGGGGCATAAACTGAAGGCGATGTGAAATTATTTTACAAAAAAATAATTTTTAAGGAGTGAAGAAAATGAAGGATTTTGTAAAAAAATGTAAGTGGCAGGAATTATACTTAAAGGAATTAAATTTGGAGCGTGGCAGATTATGAATGTAGTAATATGCGGAATAAACGGAGCAATGGGCAGAGTGTTAAAGGACGAGATTAAAGCATACGACAATGTAAATATAATCGGCTCCCTCTCACCAAGAAAAGGAGGGGTCGGTCAAGATATAGTACATAAGCCTGATGTGGTCATAGATTTTTCAAACACTGCAAATATTGATTTTTTAATAGAATATGCCGTAAAAAATAAAAGTGCATTATTAATTTGCACAACAGGCTTTAATGATGAAGATAAAAATAAAATTAAGGAAGCAGGAAAGTATATTCCGACAATGTTATGTTCGAACACTTCAATAGGAATCAATGTTTTAAGAAAAATATTGAAAAGCATTTCTGCAGACCTTAATGCCTTTGATATTAATATCTTAGAAAGGCATCACAAGAAAAAAGCTGACTCACCAAGCGGGACAGCAAAAACATTAGCTGAAGATATCAAAAATACTTCAGGCAGAGAGGATGTGGAGATTTGCTCCATAAGGGAAGGAACTATCCCCGGAGAACATGTGGTCATATTTTCAGGAATTGATGAAATTTTGGAAATAAAGCACACAGTTTTTTCAAAGAAGATATTTGCACAAGGGGCCCTATATTTGGCGGCTAAACTTTCAGTAAAAAAGCCGGGATATTATCAGCCGGAAGAGCTGTTTTGCAGTAAAGCTTTAAATGTAAAAATTGCAGTCTAAATATAGATTAACTGTAATAAAATACTTTCGAAAACCCTTTAAATTCGAGTATCGGAGGAAATTATGAAAAAAATAAGAATTGGTATTTTAGGATACGGCAACATAGCAAAAGGATTAGAAACAGCCATAAGAGACAGCCCGGACACAGAACTGGCAGTTGTCTTTACAAGGAGACATCCCGAACAAGTAAAAATTAAAAGTCCGGGTGTCAAGGTAGTAAACATTTCTAAGGTTGAAGATTACAAAAATTATGTGGATGTTATGGTTTTGTGTACGGGATCTGCTAAAGACCTTCCTGTTCACGGAGTGCAATTTGCAAAAATGTTCAACACAGTTGACAGTTACGATAACCATGCCAAAATCCCCGAGTACTTAAAAAATGTAAATGAGAGTGCCCTATCCTCGGGGAAAGTAAGTATAGTATCAATCGGATGGGATCCGGGACTATTTTCCATTATGAGAATGATATCGGATGCAGTATTGCCCAATGGCAGCTCCTATACTTTCTGGGGAAAGGGAGTCAGCCAGGGACACTCTGATGCCATAAGGAAAGTTGATTCAGTAAAATACGGTATTCAATACACCATACCCGCATAGGATGCAGTGGAATCTGTCAGAAGAGGAGAAACTCCGGAATTGACAGTCAGGGATAAACATATCAGGGAGTGCTATGTGGTATGTGACGAATCTGCGGATAAAAGTAAAATTGAATCAGATATTAAGAGTATGCCCAATTATTTTGCCGAATACGATACAAGAGTTAACTTTATAAGTGAGGAAGAGTTTAAGAAAAATCATACAAAGATGCCTCATGGAGGACTTGTCATAAGAAACGGCGCAACAGGAGAAGAAAAACAAAACAATCACACTATGGAATTTTTACTTAAATTAGACAGCAATCCTGAATTTACCGCAAGTGTTCTGCTTGCATATGCAAGAGCTGCATACAAAATGAATATGGAAGGAATGAAGGGAGCTAAAACTATATTCGATGTGCCTATTTTCTATTTATCTCCTAAAAACAGAGAAGACCTCATAAAAGAATTCTTATAATAAAATTAAAATAATTATTATTTACTATTGACATAATTAGACAAATTTTGTAAAATTAACCTAACTACTCATCATATGATGAGTAGTTAGAGAAAATTTTGGTATTATTGTGTACTATCTATTAATATAATGTAATACCTGATAATAAAAAACAAAAACATTAATTTGTATTCAAGAGGAAAACGTTGCTCTAAATTTGTTCAATAAAGGTGGTTTGCATGGATATAGTTGTTCTTAAATTTGGAGGCACATCTCTGGCTACTGAAAAAGAACGAAAAGAAGCCATATCTCATATTGCATCATTAAAGGCAGCAGGAAAAAGTGTAATAGTTGTTGTTTCAGCAATGGGCAGAAAGGGCTCTCCTTATGCTACGGATACTCTGATATCCTTATTAAACAAAAATAGCGACCCGGTTACATTAGATTTATTAATGAGCTGCGGTGAGGTAATATCCGCATGTGTGCTTGCGGATAGTCTTGTTCAGCAAGGAATTGACGCTGTTGCATTAAATTCACTTCAAGCAGGTATTGTTACCGATGGAAATTTCGGCAGCGCAGATATCTTCGACATTGATACAAAGCGAATTAAGATGGAGCTTTATGAAGATAAGGTTGTGGTTGTAACCGGCTTTCAAGGAGTCAGTGTTCGAAATGACATTACCACATTAGGAAGAGGAGGAAGCGATACTTCTGCTGTTGTAATAGGCGGATTTATGAATGCGGAGTCAGTACACATATTTACCGATGTTCCGGGGATTGCAGTTATAGATCCAAGGGTTGTTCCTAAAGCTAAATATTTGGACTATGTAGATATGGGTCATATGTATGAGTTAGCTCGCTGGGGAGTAAGCGTTATACATCCACGCGCCATTGCCGAAGCCAAAAAATATACCCTTGAACTGTATGTTCGTTCAACCTTTGATAAAGGACAGGGCACGAGAATTATTAAGAATTTAGAGATGAAGGGCCCTGTAGGAATAGCAATTATAAGAGACTGTTATTTATTTGATGCAGAGCAATCAGATAAATTAATAATCGAGGGAGATAAGAAAAAGGCGGTACGTTTGCTAGCTGACAGCGGATATTCTCTGTTAACATTAGTGTTCAGTGATTACAGCCAAGATGAAATAATAGATGCTGTCGGTACATTACCGGCCAAGGCAAAGATATTTTATAGCCAATCATGTGCACATATATTTGTTGAAACAAGCCGGGTTGAATTGTTAGCTGATAATTTGTACAACAGGTTGTTCGGTGAAGTTTATGCTAATGCTTAGCAAGCAATACAGTTTAAGTATGGAGGAAATATAATGAATTTAAAAAAGGACGTTTGTGTAATAGGCGGAGGTGTTATGGGACTTGCCACTGCTTACTACCTTCTTAAAGCCGGTAAAACTGTTGCCATTTTAGAAAAAGGCGAGGTTGGAAGCGGTGCTTCAAGCTCCTGTGACGATATGATATTGTTGCAGTCAAAAAAACCCGGCATAGCCTTAACCTTAGCAATGGAAAGCTTGGAAATGTATCGACAACTACCCGACGAGTTAGGTGCAGACATAGGCTTTTTAACTTTAGGCGGCATGGTTATTATTGAAGACGAGAAGCAGTTAAAAATTATGGAGGATTTTGTTAAGCAACAAGTTTCTTACGGACTTGATGTAGAAATTGTAGGCAGGGATATTCTTTTTAAAAAGCAGCCCCATGTTGCTAAATATATGATAGCTTCCACATACAGTCCATCTGATTCTCAGGTTAATCCCTTATTGCTTATGAGGGCACTTTTATACAATGGACTTAATATGGGGATGGATGTATTTAGAAATACACCTGTTCAAGAAATAAAACAGCTGAGCGATCATTGGATAGCAAGGGGCAAAAATGATGTAAGCGTAGAATGTGACAACATCGTGATAGCTGCGGGCGCATGGTCAGCACAAATCGGTGAATTGTTAGGGATTGACATTCCCATAAGACCAATAAAAGGTCAGATTGCAATTACCGAACAGATTGCTCCCATAGGAGAAACAAACTGCTGGACAGCCGCATATATAGCATCAAAACACGATCCCTCCATAATGCCTGATAGAAGTGATTATGACAAGGAAATAGGATTAGGGTTTTCTTTTTCCAGGGCCAGCGAAGGAAATTATCTTATCGGAAGTACCCGCGAGAACGCAGGTTTTGACAAAACTACAAATTTTAAGGCGATTGCACGAATATTGGAGCAAACGAGACAGTATTTCCCCATAATGAATCAGGTAAATATAATTCGTACCATTGCAGGCTTCAGACCGGGCACAAAAGATGGAAGCCCAATAATAGGACATATTGACGACTTTCCCGGATTATTCATAGCCGCAGGTCACGAAGGTGATGGAGTCGCTCTGTCACCCATAACCGGTAAAATAGTTGCCGAAATGGTATGCGGTGTGGGAGAACACAAAAGAATAGAAGAGCTTAACCTGAGAAGATTTTCGAGTAATTAAAACAATCATAAAGAGACTGCAAAAACAATAATAATAAATTAAGCGATTAGTAAATCGCCTATTATAAAAAAAGAAAAGGAGAAGGAGTATGAGTTCATTAGGAATTGTTATTTGGATTGCAACGTTCGCGTTGTGTGCAGTGTACTTTTTTATCGCTATTAAACAAAAAAAGGAAGCGGAGCTCAGTTTTTCAAATTATGCAATTGGTGGAGGAAAAATACCTTTTTTCTTGCTGTTCTTCACACACTTTGCAAATATCATGGGTGTAGGAAACTTTATGGGCCATGCAGGGAGTGCATATATTAACGGGTTACCCTGGTTGGCCTTTATAGTAGGTGAGCAGGGTTCTAAAATAATATTCGCAATATTCTTTGCCGGTTTAGCAGGAAGAATGACATACAACACCTTCCCTGAGATGATAGACGATCTTATCACACGTGATAAGATAACACGAGCACTTTGCGGCGTCTTAGCTTCATCTATCATGATTGCATGGGTGGGAGGTCAGGGAAAAGCATTCGGTCAGTTGTTCGCTACATTTACCGGTGTCAGTCCTGAACCTATCATAATAATATTCACCGTAATGTTTGTAGTTTATACGACTATGGGAGGAATGTTGTCCTTAGTGTGGATGGACCTGATACAGGGGGTCATCTGTGTTGGTTTCGGCGCAATATTCTATCTGATTGCATTCTCAAAAATTGATTTCAGCATGGCGGTGTTAGGCCAGAAATTGGCAGCAGTGGGCAAGGCAGAATTATTCACCTTTGCCGGAACAGACAAAATAAGCTTGATTACGAAGTTTGTTACGGGGTGTATAGGAATTCTTGTTGCACAATTATATTGGCAGCCCTGTTATGCAGCAAAGAGTCCCTTGGTTGCAAGGCGGTCCATGTTTTTCGGCGGTGGTGTAGCAATAATATATACTGTTTTAACAGCAATGGTAGGATTGGTTATTCTTACATTAAATCAAGGCTTGGACGCAAACTCTGCAATGCCTTGGTTCATGCTTAATGAGGTTTCTCCGGTTGTAACGGTAATGATATTCATATTGGTATTTGCAGCAGGTATGTCTTCAGCAGACTCAAATCTTAATGCGGCTGCCATACTTATTACCAATGACTTGGTAAGACCATTCAGAAAAAATGAAATGACTGATGCTGAAATGATTAAGCTCACAAGAATCTTAACCGTTGCTATAGGTGCTGCTGCTGCCTTCGGAGGTATATATGCAAGTACCATAATGAGCTTGTTCTCCAAGGCATATTCCATGGCAGGTGCAGGATTAGTGCCCTTGTTGGTTATTGGTCTCTTATGGAAAGAGAACAGTGCAGAAGAACATACAATGAGCAAGAAAAACAGCAAGATAACTCCTTGGGGAGCTCGTGTAGGTATAGTGGTTGGCTCTGTACTTTCTCAGATGCCTGCTTTGGGACCAAATGCCGTTTTGATTGCCTTGACAGCTTCTGCAGTTTGTATTGTTGTAATATCACTCTTAACTCAGAACGTTAAAAACAATCCTAAATTTGTGAGCGAAGGAAATGTAAACCCCTTAATTAAAGAATATTAAGCATATATCTTTGAAAAATTTTAGCAAATATTGTACATATCTTGCATTAAATTGTAAGAATATGTACAATATTGCTAAAGTTAAATAAATTGGAGGATAATATGCATAAAAAACTTCAGGATAAGGAAATTGCCGTATTGGAATCTCTTGAGGTATCGAAAGGTCCCATGGGCTCATGGAATTTGGTTGAGAAGTTAGAAGAAAAGGGTTACTATATAAGTTCTGCTACCATAGGAAGAATTCTTAACACTCTTGAAAAAAGAGGCTATGCCCAAAAATACGGCAATAATGGCAGAATTATTACTCAAGAGGGTTTGGATGCACTGAGCAACAGCAAAATAAAGAATCATATAAGCGAACAAACTCAAACATTGGAGCAAATGATTTCAACAACAGTG
This sequence comes from Tissierellia bacterium, assembly GCA_012519555.1. GTDB lineage: Bacteria > Bacillota > Clostridia > Tissierellales > Sedimentibacteraceae > Sedimentibacter. The sequence continues at coordinate 22,662 of JAAYPY010000009.1, forward strand.
TTGGATGATTATATTATTGTTTTGCAGGCACGTAAAGCTATCGAAAGAGAAACTGCACGCCTTGCAGCAGAAAATATTACCAAAGAGGAACTGACTAACATACGCAAAATTTTGGATGAGCAAAGAGAAAGACATAAGAAGGGCGAATCGGTTGCCGAATGTGACATAGCATTTCACAGGGCTATAGCCAAGGCTTCAAGGAACAAGGTTCTCGAAACCTTGTACATGATGCTTTTCAGCTACGGACAGCAGACAACTATATTTGAGCATGTACGCAGGCAGGTAAATGCAGTCTATATGACTTCTCATACAGATATTTACGAGGCGTTAAAAAAACATGATGCCGAGCTTGCAGAGAAATGCATGATTGGACATATGGACAGTCTCATAGAGGATGTAACAAAGTATTGGGATTTATTCTATTAAAAAACAGTAGATTACGTGTCAACATTATAGAAATTGAGGTAAGAAAGATGTGTGAAGAATTAATATGCCGTTGTGAGGAGGTTTCTCGCAAGGAAATAGAAAAGGCTATTGATGATGGTGCGGTAACAGTAAACGAAGTAAAGCGTTTTACGAGGGCAGGCATGGGTTTATGTCAAGGACGTACATGCAGAAGACTTGTAGAGCGTATATTGTCTGAAAAAACAGGAATTCCTCTAAGCGAAATACAACCATCAACTTACCGTCAACCGGTGCGACCGGTGCGGTCAGATTTGATACAAGAGCACAAGAACAATAAATCTGAAGGAGGAGAAATGATGAATAATTGGGGAAGAATAATTACAGCCATGGTTACCCCCATGGATGCAAATGGAAATATAAATTATGACAAAGCCCTTGAAGTGGCAAAATATTTGATAAAAGAAGGAAGCACTGCACTTGTTATAAACGGAACTACCGGAGAATCTCCCACAGTTACTCAGGATGAAAAACTGAAGCTTCTTTCATTCATAAAAAAATCCGTGGATGTACCTATTATTGCCGGAGTCGGAACAAATTCAACCGCAGCCACCATTGAAAATGCAATTGCTGCAGAAAAGATTGGACTTGATGGTCTCTTAGTAGTGGTACCTTACTACAACAAACCTAATCAAGACTCTCTCTATGAGCATTTCTCGGAGGTAGCGAAAGCTGTGAAAACGCCGATAATGATGTATAATGTGCCGGGACGAACAGGTGTGAATATGACAGCCGAAACTTCCGTTGCTCTTTCTAAAATTCCCAATATAGCTGCATTGAAGGAAGCATCAGGAGATTTAAACCAGTTGGCTACGGTGGTACGTGATGCTGAAGAAGGTTTCTTGGTATATACCGGAGAAGATGCTCAAATACTGCCCACATTGGCTGTAGGAGGATACGGTGTTGTTTCCGTAACTGCACATGTTGTATGTAAGTATATTAAGAAGATGATAGAAAGTTATTTGAGCGGTAACATATGCGAAGCGGGCAAAATTCATAGGAAACTTATTAAGATAACAGAAGTAATGTTTATGACGGCAAATCCGATTCCTGTAAAAGCAGCACTTAATCTTCTTGGCATGGATGTAGGTATTACTCGTCTGCCCTTATCTGCACCATCCCAAGATGTAATTGACGCCTTAAAGGATTCCATGTCTGAGATAGGACTTCTTTAGGAGGCAAAATAATGAACAGAATAACTAATCATCCTATTTTAGATGAAGAAAAGCCTTTAAAGGAAGTGGAGATTTTTGTGGATGATAAGCCTATTATTGCACATGAAGGGGAAATGATTGCTGCTGCTTTAATTGCAAATGGAATATTTATAAACCGATATACAATACATAAGCATAAACCAAGGGGAATATATTGTGCAATCGGTCGCTGCACAGACTGTATTATGACGGTTGACGGTGTTCCCAATATACGTACTTGTGTAACTGAAGTCAAGGAGGGTATGAGGATAAGCACACAGAAGGGTGCCGGAGTATGGCAAAAGGAGGGTCAGCAATGATTCAAACAGAATTGGCAATAGTAGGTGCGGGTCCGGCAGGGCTTTCCGCAGCCATAGAAGCGCGAAGAGCAGGAGCAGAGGTACTATTGATAGATGAAAATGCACGACCCGGCGGGCAGCTTTTTAAACAGATACACAAATTCTTTGGCTCTCGAGCACATAAAGCAGGAACTCGAGGTATAAATATCGGAACGGAGCTTTTGAAGGAAAGTAAAGAATTAGGAATAAACACATGTCTTAAGGGTGAAGTCTGCGGTATAGAAGACGGACAAAATCTTTGGGTTGTAATAGACAGAAAACGCAGTGAAATAATAAAAGCAAAAAAAATAATACTTGCCACCGGAGCAACAGAGAATGCGGTATCCTTTCCCGGCTGGGACCTTCCCGGTGTAATGGGAGCAGGAGCAGCACAAACAATGATAAATGTTAATCGTGTTTTGCCCGGCAGAAGGGTTTTAATGTTAGGTTCAGGCAATGTAGGAGTAATAGTTGCCTACCAGCTTATGCAAGCCGGAGCAGAGGTTGTTGCTGTTTTGGAAGCAGCGCCCAAACTTGGAGGTTATGGTGTGCATACAGCCAAGGTATCCCGAGCAGGGGTTCCTTTCTATGTATCTCATACAATAAAACAAGCCTTTGGAACCGACCATGTGGAAGCTGTTGAAATAGTGGAGTTAGATAGTTCATTCAATCAAATCCCCGGAACAGAACGCACTTTGGAAACAGATACAGTATGCTTGGCTACAGGTTTGACACCTCTTACGGAGCTTGCCTGGCTTGCCGGCTGTAAGTTTAAATTTATACCTGCTTTGGGAGGGCATCTGCCAATCCA
>JAAYPY010000085.1 GCA_012519555.1 Tissierellia bacterium
AGCAGATGAATTCAGAAAAATATTAACGCAAATCAGAAGCAGTCATGGTACTTTAATAAATACTTTAGCAAGTCAAAAAGAAGAGTATTACGAGCGCGAAATAGAATTACCGGAATCAACATATGAAGAATTGTGCGAGTCACTAAAACAAGCAGAAAACCTCTTTAAAAAAAGACTTGAAAAGGGGAAAAGACTGCTAAGAATTCGGGAAAATTTCGAAAACATCAAACTTAAAATGGATGAAAAATCATTTGTTCCGGTAATTACTGCTTTCTCCAATTACTTGACTTCACTTACTGACGGCAGCTATAAGGCAACAGACATAGATGATGATTTCAACCTAAAATTAAAAAACGAAAATGAAATTGATATGCCCCTCAGCCTTTTGTCCTCAGGAACCTACGACTGCGTGGCATTAGCCTTAAGGCTGGCCATTGCAGAGTATATATTGGGGGACAACAAGGGATTCCTGATACTTGACGACTGCTTGGTGGACCTTGACCCAAACAGAAAAGCAACAGCTGTAAAACTCATCAACCGGTTTGCCGGCAAGCATCAGGTAATATTCACAACCTGCAGCCCGGACACAGCAGCTTTGCTCAGCGGATATTTGATAGAAATATAGAATAACCGATAAATTAATTTTAAACACAGTGGTGTAATAAGACCAAATAATTTTCAGGCAAGATAAAAATTTCATAAAAAGGAAAGGAGCAATACATGGCATTTGATTACAAGAAAGAATATAAAGAATTTTACATGCCCAAAAACAAACCAAGCATAGTCGATATTCCAAAAATGAATTACCTTGCAGTCAGGGGAAAAGGAAATCCAAATGAGGAAAACGGGGAATACAGTAAATCAGTGGAACTCTTATATGCCGTCGCCTATACCATAAAGATGAGCTACAAAGGGGATTACAAGATCGACGGGTATTTTGATTATGTAGTTCCTCCCTTGGAAGGTTTCTGGTGGTTAGACGGAATTAAAGGCATGGACTATTCAAGAAAAGAAGAGCTTAACTTCATTTCTTTAATCAGACTGCCTGATTTTGTCAAGGAAAAAGATTTCGAGTGGGCAATCAGTGAGGTGACAAGAAAGAAAAAAATAGATTTTTCAAAGGTAGAATGCCTCGAATATGAAGAAGGACTATGCGTTCAATGCATGCATATAGGTCCCTATGATGATGAACCCAAAACCGTAAAACTCATGGAGGAATATGCAAGGGAAAATGGATACGTTATCGATATTACCGACACCAGATTCCACCATGAAATATATTTAAGCGACCCCAGAAAATGCGAACCTGACAAACTGAAGACAGTTATCAGGCACCCCATTAAGAAAATATAACGGGCTTACGCACCTCGGGAAAGGCACTTCTTAACGAGGTGCCTTTCTTATACTTAGAATCCAAATGTTATAGAATAAAAGGTTTATTAATTTATTACTCAACCAATACAATAGCTATACATTTTGTAGAGATACCGATACAATAATTTTACATTTTGTAGAATGAATCTACGATTTGTGGTATAATAAGGTAAATAACCATCAGGCAGGTAGTGTATGAATATATTTGAAATAACTGATTTATACAAAAAAGAAATTGATAAATTGAGACCTTTTGAAGGTATATTGCTTGAACAAATAAAAGCCTACTATAGAATAGGATTAACCTGGTCATCTAATGCATTGGAAGGAAATACCTATTCTGAAAGCGAAACCAAAGTATTGTTAGAGGATGGATTGACAGTCGGCGGGAAACCATTAAAAGATACATTTGAAGTCTTAGGTCACGAAAAAGCCTACAGTTTTATGTTTACCTTGCTCAAAGATAAAGAAATTACAGAAGAACACATTATTACAATGCATAGATTATTCTACAATGATATTGACCCGGAATATGCGGGCAAGTACAGAGATATGAATGTATTAATCACAGGTTCAAATTATTCTGTCGCAGACTTTAATAATATTCATGATGAAATGAACAGATTAATAAATTGGATAAAAGAGGATAGGCAACATTATCATCCGGTAGAATTTGCAGCTTTACTTCATAAAGAATTTGTATTCATACATCCATTCAAGGATGGGAATGGCAGGGTAGCAAGATTGTTGATGAATACTGCCTTGATTCAGGATGGTTACATGATAGCAATTATTCCACCTATATTAAGAAACGAATATATTTCATTATTAGAAAAGGCACATAAAAATGATAGGCCATTTATTGAATTTATTGCAGAAAGAGTAAAGGAATCACAGAAAGAAATTATGAGACTTTTACATTTGGAAATTCCAAGGATAGAATAACCCCTTTTAATAACTGGTCAATAAAACCAATGTTAAGTTTAAATATAGTATAATAAGGCAAGTGACCGGATAAGCAAGGCAGAACTACCTTTAAATATCATTATGTTGAATAATGTAATAATTTGTTATATAATTAATGCAAAGGTTTTACCGGCCTTTAAGTTCACTTCATATCTTATAAAATATGCAGGAAACAGAAGTAAAAAAGCAAAACTATATTCAATTTCTTAACGGAGAAAAATCATATGAAAAAATTAAGACCGATGGTAATAGCTGCTGTTTGTGTTTCTTTGGCATCCCAAATAAATTTCGATATATTTGTCCCCGGATTTATGATATCGCTGGCTCCCATAATATTTACCTTAATGCTGTACATTAACAGAGATTTTAATCCTATCATAGTATCATTTTTTGCAGGAATCATGTCCCCTCTGTATCGAGGATTAATTATTTATCTAAGCGGAACATTTGATAATGTTTTAGAAATAATTTATGCGGATATGTTGTTTTACTTTTCCTTTGGAATTTTCTTTTACTTTCTATATTGGAACAGACCTAAAACAACTATTACAAATTTTTTTGCTGCTACTGTCATAAGTGATTCCTTTGCAAATATGATAGAAGTCAGCGTAATGCTTCGTTTTACAAATATTAAGTATGAAATTTTTCAAACACTTATCATTATTGCATTTATCAGGGCAACCATTTCGGTCTGTATAATTCTTCTTCTCAATTACTATAAGTTTTTGCTTAGACGCCAAGAGCATGAAGAGAGGTATAGAGAACTTGTCATGATTACTTCAAATGTAAAAAGCGAAATTTACTTCATGAATAAGAATAACATTCATATAGAGAATGTGATGAAAAAGGCATATTTGTTGTATAAGGAGTTATCAAAAGAAGGATACCCGGTAAATTTAAAGGAAATGTCTTTAGATGTGGCAAAGGATGTTCATGAAATCAAGAAAGGTTATATAAACATAATAAGAGGGCTGGAAGGGCAGTTCAACGGCAATACCGGCAATATACAAATGAATATCAAAGATTTGATTAGCATAATGAATGATGATGTTAAGGAATATATAAGAGGAAACAAGTTAAAAATTTTTGTTGATTTTGCAATTGTCGACAATTTTAATGTTGCAAATCATTATTACTTACTTACTGTAATAAGAAACCTTATATATAACAGTATAGAAGCATTGGAGAATAAGAAAAACGGATATATTTTCGTAAAAATTCAAAATAAAAACGGGGAATGTATTTTTACTGTATCTGATAACGGGGCTGGAATCAAGGAAAAGGATATAGCTTACATATTTAACCCGGGATTTTCAACAAAATTCAATAAGAATACCGGAGATATCTGCCGAGGAATAGGAATGACGCATGTGAAGGACATTGTCAATGAAGTTTTTGGAGGCACGATCGAGGTTAAGTCTAATGCCGGAGTAGGTACCGAGATCACAGTCAAAATAGATGAAAGGAGAATGGTGGCGATTAGTCAATGAAATTTTACATTGTGGATGATGATAAAAATATTATTAGAATTTTGAGTAATATTATTGAAAAGAACAATAATTTTGAAGTAGTCGGCAGTGCTGTAAACGGAGAGGCAGCTTTTCATGAAATTATGATTATGAAACCGGATATAGTGCTTGTGGACCTGCTCATGCCTGTTATGGATGGAAATACCCTTGTAAAAAAGCTTAAGGAAGTTAACCCTCACTTATCCTGCATTATGATATCTCAGGTTTTGGACAATCAAATACGGACGGAGTCATACAATTCCGGCATTGAATTTTTTATTACCAAGCCTATAAATAAAATTGAGGTGGAAAAGGTAATAACAAGAGTTGCAGAAACAATTGAAATGAACAATACTTTATCTACAATAAAACAAATGTTTAAATTAAATGATAAGCAGGACAAGGACCTTACCGAGCAAAACATTATAAAAATCAAGAATATTTTAGGAACCCTTGGAATGTTAGGAGAAAAGGGGACAAATGATATTATTAAAATTACCCTTTATCTCATAGAAGAAAATATCAGCTTTAATGATTATGATTTTTCTTCATCAGAAAACATTTTCGGCGATAATTCGCAAATAGTAAAACAGCGGATACGAAGGGCAATAAATAAAGGACTTGTCAATATTGCAAATTTAGGTTTGGATGATTACGGTAACGAAATTCTATACAACTACGGAAACATTCTTTTCGATTTTGCCAATGTAAAAGCAGAAATGGATTATATTAACGGAAAAAAACGCAGCGGCGGGAAAATTTCACTTAATAAATTTTTTGACGGACTGGTTCTTATATGTCAGACAGAATAAAATCCTCTCTCTTAAAATACTGTTATAAGACAATCATGTTGAAAATCTCATAACTACAAATGTGTTATGAGATTTTTTTAGTGAAAAAACATATAGTATTGTTAAAAAAAATCAAATAACCTCATTTTTGAGTTTTTTTGAGTTTTTTTGAAAACAGCTAATATAATGAATAGGAAAACGATTTAGGAAAAACTTGCACCAAAAAACTCGGAGTATTCCGAGGAAGTACATTATAAATTATTATTAGGAGGAATTTATGAAAAAGAAGTTTTCAACACTAATCAGTGTACTATTGGTTTTAACCATGATTATTACTGCGTGCAGCAGCGGTACAGATGCACCTGCAGAAGAGGAAACAATCAAAATAGGCTGGATTGGTTCTTTGACCGGAGACCAGGCAGTATGGGGAACTTGCGAAAGCAACATGGTAAAAAT
>JAAYPY010000086.1 GCA_012519555.1 Tissierellia bacterium
TACATGTTATTTTTATACATTTATTATATCATAAATGTACTTAAAAACATAGAAAAACCGTTGAGTTTTCAACGGTTTTAATGTTAATTTTTCGTAATTTTTGTGCTGACTTTGTCAGCAGTCTGAGGGAACGCTTTGCGTTCCCGGTGACTAAACGATAAGATTACAACAACCCTGTCATGATGTTTTAAATCCCTTCTTCAATTGGTTTAATGCGGACTTTTCAAGGCGGGATACCTGTGCTTGAGAAATTCCGATTTCTTCAGCCACCTCCATTTGAGTTTTACCTTTATAAAATCTCATATCCACAATTTGCTTTTCTCTTTCGGATAAATTGCTTATACTATCTTCCAAAGTTATTTTTTCAATCCATTTTTCATCTATATTCTTTTCGTCCCTTACCTGATCTACAACATAAAGAGCATCTCCCCCGTCATTGTAAATAGGCTCGAACAAGGATACCGGCTCCTGTATGGACTCTAAGGCAAATATAATTTCTTCCTTGTCGACACCGACTTCTTTAGCTATTTCAGCAATTGTAGGCTCTTGTGAATTGCTTGCCGTCAATCTTTCCCTTACCTGCAATGCCTTGTATGCAGTATCCTTCATTGACCTTGATACCCTTATGGAATTATTGTCCCTTAAATACCTTCTAATTTCCCCGATTATCATGGGAACCGCATATGTAGAAAATTTTACATCTAAGGACAAGTCAAAATTATCAATAGCCTTAATCAATCCGACACATCCAATTTGAAACAAATCGTCAACAGGCTCATTTCTTGAATTAAATCTTTGAATTACGCTTAGAACAAGTCTTAAATTACCCTTGATAAACTGTTCTCTAAGCTCAGTATCACCTTCTTGGATTTTCTTTATCATACCCCTCATTTCTGATGTCTTTATGGTGGGCAACTGAGAAGTATTAACGCCACATATAACTACTTTGTTTATCATCGTCGATTCCCCTTTAAAGAAATTATCCCCCTTAGAATTATATCCTCGTCAATATCTTTTTATACAGCCTTGTTAATATCCTTTTTTAGTCTGTTTAGTATCTTTTTTTCCAGTCTGGATATGTAAGATTGTGAAATTCCAAGTATATCAGCCACTTCCTTCTGTGTGAAACTCTTGGTGTTATTAAGACCGAACCTTAGCTTCATAATCATATATTCCCTTTTATTTAATTTTTGAATTGAATCATTTAGAAGGCACAAATCCACCTCATTTTCCATGTTGCGGAATACAACATCCTCTTCAGTTCCTAAAATATCAGAAAGCAAAAGTTCATTACCATCCCAGTCAATATTCAAAGGTTCATCCAATGATATTTCTGTCTTGGTTTTTCCCACCCGCCTTAGATGCATTAAGATTTCATTTTCAATACACTTAGAAGCATAAGTAGCAAGCTTGATGTTTTTTTCAGCCTTAAATGTATTCACAGCTTTAATTAATCCTATTGTTCCTATGGAAATCAAATCTTCCACATTTATGCCGGTAGACTCAAATTTTTTTGCAAGATACACAACAAGCCTTAAATTATGCTCAATTAGAATTGTTTTTGCCTCATTAGAACTTTTAAGTCTGCTGATTACTTCCTTTTCTTCCTCCTGTGTCAAAGGCGGAGGCAGTGTATCGCTTCCTCCGATATAGAAAATTTCTTTAACTATACCTAATTTATCTATTATAAAGTTAAATATTCTTTTCAAGAAAGCTTTAATAGGATTTAACATAGCCATTCTCCGTCTCCATCTCCCAATCAAGTAATTTTTTAAATAAAAGTGCATCATAATCATCCAAACTTATTCTTTTAGGATGAATGCCTATAATTGCATCAA
>JAAYPY010000087.1 GCA_012519555.1 Tissierellia bacterium
CTGTTAAACTAAATCCGCTTGCTGCCCAATACTTGATACCTTCTCATTTATCCGAAGAAAAAGGTGAAATGTATGCATTGAAATATATGGGGTTAGAACCAAGATTGTTTTTAAATATGAGATTAGGCGAAGGAACAGGGGCAGCACTTATGTTTCACATAGTTGAAGCAGCCTTAAAAATTGCAGACCAAATGGCTACCTTTGAAACATCCGGAGTATCAACAGGGGAGTTCTTGGAATTAGAACAATAAGATAACCCTCAGGATGGCATGATTGAATGTAGATGCCTTTCTTGCTATAATATTGTAAAAGCAGGGCAGCAGAGTTCTGACGGAATTACAGGTATCCTGATGTTCAACCATCAAGTGATGTTATTGAAAAGGCACTTGGAGAAGCCAACAGCCCATATGTAAAGTTTATAAAGGAACTTGCCAGCCATGATATTCAATTAAAATGGAATTATTACAAGGATGGCAAAGCTTGGCTGGCAAAGGGACTTTATAAGTGGACAGGCGTAAGAGGTGGTCAAAAAGAAACAACTGTTTTTTGGCTGTCGATTTGGGACGGTTTTTTCAAGGCGACCATTTATATTCCTGAAAAGGTCCGTGCGGATGCATATAGTCTTCCGCTCGATGATGAGATTAAGCAAATGATAAAGGACTCAAAACAAATGGGAAAACTGAAATTCTTTCCTCTTGTTTTCGATTTGTACTCAGACCAAATGTTTGGGGCAGTTTTTTCTCTTATTGATTACAGAAAAAGCATTAAAATCATTTAGTTTTCTGATTAATAATTTTCTACTCTATCAATTAATAGAACTGATTTTGTTGAATTAATAATCAGTTCTATTTTTGCTTGCAATTCTTTTTAAAAAGTAATCATTAATGGTTTAGGAGTAAAAGTGCCCCTTCTAATATTTATACTGATTGTTTTATTCTTGTAATTTAATTTATATAATGGTAAAATCTTGATGAGTAACAGAGTATTCTTAAACGGGAGGCGCTAAATACTACATGGTCATATTAATCGCAGACGATGAGACCGATATTCGAAACTTAGTAAAAATTACTCTTGAGGAAAACGGATACACTGTATTGACAGCTCAAAACGGCAAGGAAGTATGGGACATCCTCAGGACACAGGATGTTAATCTGGTAATTCTTGACGTTATGATGCCTGTTATGGACGGCTTTAACCTTCTTATTAAAATACGGGAATACAGCACCATCCCAGTCATATTTCTTACCGCAAGGACTGACGATATGGACAAGGTCTTGGGTTTAGGCCTCGGTGCTGACGACTATCTCACCAAGCCTTTTTCCATTGCTGAGCTGGTTGCTCGTGTAGGAGCGCAGCTGAGGCGGAATAATGAGTATCTCACACCGAAGGAAAAGACCAAGACAATAATTACATACAGAAACTTATCCATAGACAAAGAAAAATGCTGTGCCTTTAAGGACGGAGAGCTGATTGAACTTGGGGCATTAGAGTACAAACTGCTTCTTCATTTTATGGAAAATCCTGAGAGGGTTTTTACAAAACGCCAGCTGTATCATGCGGTTTGGGACGAGGAATACTATTTCGATGACAATACCGTAATGGTACATATCAGCCGAATAAGAAACAGGATTGAGGATAAGCCTCAAGAACCAAAGTATTTAAAAACCATTCGAGGCATAGGCTATAAGCTTCATTATACCGGTAAAAAACCATGAAAAAAAAACTATCAAACCAATTTTTAGGGAATTTTTTTGTAATATTTTTTATAATGATTTTGGATATTGTACTTGCCTTTGTCTTACTTTCTTATGCAAGCGGATTGATTTCAGACTCGTTGATAAAAAACAAGTTTCCTGCAAGTGCAATTATCAAAGATGATTACAGGCAGATTGATATCTCTGCTGTCGTGGAAAACGGCGGCGGGATACAGGTTGTGGACAAGGAATACCGGGTTGTTTATTCGAGGGGACTTGACACCATCGGAAAAGATAGGTTAACTGCAGAAGAATTTACGACATTTTTAACGGAAAGCCCAAAAAAGCCATACCATTATGATATTCTTTATAATCCAAAAGGTGAGTTTTGGCTTATTGTTACCTTCCCCACATCGATTAGGCTGGATTTTTCTTTAGTCTATAATAAAGATGCCCCGGCAAGTGACTTCATGCGGTCCGGTTTGGTGATTGCCTTGGTGGTTTTTGCTTATCTTTTGATACTTGCCCTTTTCGCCTTTATTTATTCAAGGATTACTGCCGCAAGCATAACGGTCCCTTTACAAAAGCTTTGTGACGGGACAAGACTTTTGCGTGAAGGAGATTATTCCGTGAGGGTGGATTTGCGTCTTAAAAATGAATTTGCCCAGCTCCAAGACACCTTTAACGACATGGCATCAAGAATTGAGCATGAAATCTCTCTTCGTAAAAAATCGGAGGAGGATAGAAAGAAATTAATTTTAGACATCTCCCATGACCTTAAAAACCCCATGTCAAGCATACAGGGGTATACAGAGCTGCTTATGGAGAAGTCAGGCATGACTGAGAAGGAGCGGAATGAATATCTTGAAATAATATTAAATAACAGTAAAAAAACCAACAAGCTCCTCAATGAGTTATTTGAGCTTTCCCAAATGGACAGCCCGGAATTTTCATTGAAGCTAAATAAAACAGATATCTGCGAATACATCCGCCAGGTTTGCGGAGACCTTGTACCACAATTGGAGCGGGAAGGGTTCCTGTATGAATTTGATATATCAGAAGAATCAATTTTCTTAATGCTGGATACCGACAGGTTTGGCCGTATTTTCCAAAACCTTGCCAATAATACCTTGCAATACAACCCGCAGGGAACCTTGGTTAGCGTGAGGCTGACGGTGGAAAATAATCAGGCGGTGATTGATTTCAGCGACGATGGAATCGGAGTTCCGGCTCATCTTGCAGATAATATATTCATGCCCTTTATAAGGGTTGATGATTTTAGAAACTCCAAGACCGGAGGCAGTGGCTTGGGGCTTTCCATAGCTAAAAAAATTGCTGAGGCTCACGGAGGAGATTTGACATTACATCCAAAGCAGGATAGGGGGAGCACCTTCAGAATTAGAATACCTATAATTTAAGGTAAATTTAAGGTTGATATCAGCTGTATGACAGGTTCGATTGCTATAATGGCAATGAATCTGAATACAGCTTATTTTTTTGTGAGGTAAAAAATGAAACATGAACCGACTCGTTTAGAGATATTTTTAACCAAGCTTGCCTTTCTTTTTTACGACAAATCAGTCTACCGGGCATTTGCAAATAGTCTGCCCCTTAAAGGCAGTGACCGGGTCCTTGACTTTGGTTGCGGCATGGGGACAGTCGCCCATTATACTGCAAAAATGCTTTCCAAGGGACATTTGACCTGTCTTGATATTTCAGAGCCATGGCTGAATGAATGCCGTAAGAATCTGAGGGGTTATAGTAACGTGACTTTTGTACAAACAGAATTCCCGGCACTTGAAAATGAAAGCTTTGATTTAGTGTATTGCCACTTTGTCTTGCATGATATAGCGGAAGGCGAACTTGGAAAAATTATACCTGCCTTGGTTGAGTCTTTAAAACCGGGCGGTGTACTGGTTTTCCGCGAACCCCTGAAAGAAACTGAAAAAATCAGCCTTATTAAAAGTCTTATGGAGCAAAACCGGTTGTTTTCCAAGGATTGCCGTATCACCGATATACCCATGATGGGTAACACCCTTGAATGTATTTATATTAAACAGTAAGGAGGTTTATTATGATTCGAATAAGTTTATTTTTAATTCTAATTCTTTTATTCCTTGTTGCACTTGTCAAAATCTTATTCCTAGCAACTTATTGTGTCATTGCACATATTAAGAAAAAGGCTATAACAAAGCAGCTTACTAATTTGAAAAAAACAACCATATTTTTTATTATGGCAATTATATTGAACTTAGGCTTGGTTACCTATTCGCAGCTTACCGCCTCTACTCCGCCAATTATTGATGAAAACGGAAGAACACCTGAAAACAGCATTGCGGAGCTTATAGAACTTGAGCTGAACGGCAGGAGGCAGTGGGTGAGCCTGAGAGGTTGGGACAAAAATGCCCCGGTCCTTCTCTTTTTGGCAGGGGGTCCTGGGGGCACTCAGATGGGGGCAGTGAGGCATGAGCTGGCTGAGCTTGAGAAACATTTTGTGGTTGTTAACTGGGATCAACCCGGCTCCGGCAAGTCTTATTATGCAGAAAAAATAAAAAATATTACAATAGAGACCTATATCCAAGATGGTCATGCCCTGACAGAGTATTTAAAGGAGTGTTTCTCAAAGGAAAAAATCTATTTAATGGGTGAATCCTGGGGCAGCGCCTTGGGGATTTTCCTTGTTGACAAGTACCCTGAGTCTTATCACACATTTATCGGCACCGGGCAAATGGTGGATTTTGCCGAGACCGAAAGGATGGATTACGCAAAGGCATTGGAAATTGCCAGGTCCAAAAATGATACCGGTATAATCAAAAGACTGATGGCAAACGGTATGCCGCCCTATTACGGAAAGGACGTAACATGGAAAAGCGCTGTTTACTTAAATTACCTCAGTGCTTATATGGCAGGCAATCCGGATATTCACAATCCGGGCTATAATACCTTTCGTGATATAGGGTCTTCTGAATATGGTCTGCTGGATAAAATTAACTTTGTCCGTGGTATCGTAAATACATTTAATCATGTGTACCAACAGCTATATGATATCAATATGAGAACTGATTTCACTGATTTGGATGTACCCGTATATTTCTTCTTGGGCCGGTATGATGTCAATGCTCCAACAGTGCTGGTGGAGGAATATGTCCAGGCTTTGAATGCGCCCTACAAGGAAATCGTATGGTTCGAGCATTCCGGCCACAACCCTTGGATTAATGAGAGGGATATGTATATAGAGGAGGTCTTGTCATGCTTATTGGAAAACAAAACACAATGATAAGGAGGGTTTCAAAGAGATAAAGATTGCAGATTTTTATTAAATGGTTTACAATAAAGGAGTATAGCAAAAATATAATTACATGAGTAAGGGGGAAAAGACATTGAGATTTATTTCATGGAATATTGATTCATTAAATGCAGCATTAACAGGCGATTCTCCACGTGCAAAATTATCTCAAAATGTATTAAATACAATAAAAGAATATAATCCGGAGGTTATTGCCCTTCAGGAAACAAAGTTATCAAGCAATGGTCCTACTAAAAAACATTTACAAGTTTTACATGAAATGTTTCCGGACTATGAGATAGTTTGGAATTCTTCGGTAGAACCGGCACGCAAGGGTTATGCGGGTACCATGTTTTTATATAAGAAGGATTTAAAACCCCTAATTTCCTTTCCTTCAATCGGGGCACCGGGCACCATGGACGCTGAGGGCAGGATCATAACCTTAGAGTTTGAAAATTATTACTTAACCCAAGTTTATACTCCAAACGCGGGAGATAATTTAAATCGTTTGGAAGAACGCCAGATTTGGGATATAAAATATACAGATTATTTAGAAGCTTTGGATAAAGAGAAGTATGTTATTGCAACAGGCGATTTTAACGTGGCACACAAGGAAATAGATTTGGCTCATCCTAACAATAATCGTCGTTCAGCAGGTTTTACCGAAGAGGAGCGCCAAGGTTTTACAAATCTGTTGGAAAGAGGATTTACGGATACTTTTCGTTATATTCACGGTGATGTGCCGGGTATTTATTCTTGGTGGGCTCAGCGTGCCGTAACAAGTAAAATTAATAATTCTGGATGGAGAATTGATTATTGGCTGGTAAGCAATCGCATTGCAGATAAGGTTATTAAGTCTGAAATGATTGATTCAGGCCCGAGACAAGACCATACCCCTATATTGCTTGAAATATGCTTATAGTAATAAAAGATATTAATTTCCTCAAACTAAAGTTTGAGGGAATTTTTGTTTAAAGTTCTCTTTTTATGACATACTATAAATAAAATATAGTTAAGGAGATTAAGATGAGTGATAAAAATAATAAATCAAAAGATAAATACAATATTCAGTGGGATATTAATTCTCTAAATGCAATCTCATCAACAGAATTAACGGGATTAATTCCGGTAGGACCTGATTCAGATGATGAATTAGCATCTTATGATGAAATTTTGACATACAGGCCTGAAAACACGGTTGCAGAGGGAAATGAAAAACATATGAACCAGACACTGCATGCCAGAAAAACAACTTCTTTCAAAAACAAAAAAACTGAGTGATACAGTTTAAGGAAACATCATCTGTTCATCAAACGTCGTCATTTTGATGGCGTTTTTTCATGCTCAATTAGGAGAGTTATGCATATAATCTCGCAGTATCGCCCAAGGTCAGTGCAAAAAAAGATGGCAGCATGTGGTTATTGTATTGATATTATTTAAGGCTCAATATATAATATATTTAAATAAATAAACGGGAAAATTATAATGATTTATAACAGTATAAATAAGTATAAGCAAATCAAACAGAATGAAGGATTAGTTTTGAGGGTTCTAATATGTCTATGAATGATAAAAAGAAATATAAAATATCCTTGTTAGGTGAATTTACAGATAAGTCTATGGAAGCTGAATTTTTGGATGATAGTTTAAGCGTTTCATCTAAAATTACATCATATATAGCACTTGTTTTTGGTTTTATACTTGGACTGTTTCTTTTTGACGGCTTCTTTTTTGATGAAAGGTCTCATTTGTTTTTTAATATTGTATTCGTTAGATTGTTTTTTATTTTTGTTTCAATAATAGTTTTTTTGATAACGAAAAAAGTGAAGAAACACAAAGATCTAATATATATAATAACCTTATATCAGGCATGTATGGTTTTTTTGCTATTTGTTTACCTTGAAACAATTAGATTCCCTCAATTACTTTAGTTTTATAGGCCTAATGGTTATAACCTTAGCAATTTATCTTCTTCCTAATAAAATTATCCTTTCACAAATAATTACAATTGCATTTAGCATTTTATTTTTTATTCACTCCGTAGAAAAGGTAGAAGGTCTAAGAGTTAATGAGTTTTATAGGATTATCGCCTATCAAATTATATTGCTTGTTTATTGCAATATAAATTATTGCTGGACTGAAACCAATAAAAGGAAGAAGTTCACAGCTAACAGAGAACTTTTGGACTTGTCAGCCAAGGATCCTTTAACCGGCATATATAATAGGGCAAAGTTTGATGATGAAATTAAAAGGTGGACAAGTTTTTCCGAAAGATACGGCAATTCTTTTTCTTTGATATTATTCGACATAGATGATTTTAAAGGTATAAATGATAACTATGGGCATCTGGTAGGTGATGTAGTAATAAAAAAAGTTGCTGCAACAATTAATAAATCTATTCGAGATACAGATATTTTCGCAAGATGGGGAGGGGATGAATTTGTGCTTCTTCTTCCTAATACAGACATTCAGCAAGCTGAGGAGATGGCAGAGCGGATGAGGGAATATATACGTAATATTTCATACGAACCGGATATAAAAATTACTTGCAGCTTTGGTGTAGCAGCTTATGATAAAAATGATACTATACAATCCTTATTGCGAAAAGCAGATAAATTGCTTCTACTTGCAAAGGAAAGTGGAAAGGATAGGGTGGCAGTAAGTGAGGTGAAGTCAACAACCAGTCAAATATAAGCCAATAACAGAAACATTTAATGTTATTGGCTTTATTTTATAACAGGGTGAAGATTTTCCCCGCTTTTTTAAGTAGCGTTAGGCAGTTGTTGCACAATTGCTTCCGATACTAAAAGGAAGGTGAACAATCAATTAATAGTCAGTATTGGTAAAGGGTCTTTGATTGTAATGGAATAATCTGTCAAGCCTGTCTGTTTCGTTTTCATGGCTTAGGCTGACAACTCCCATTCTCACTAATGGAGCCATGTCGGCGCTTCCCATGAGAAGTGATGATAAGTCTGCCAAATTGCACTTTATTTCCACATCAGCATCTTTTAAGTCTTCTGAATAAGACCAATTGCTGTATTTTTCATTATTGTCCCTTATAAAGCTTATGCTGAATCTTTCTGTTGTTGCTTTAAATTCATTGTTGAGACTGAATCCAATCTTCAAATTATCAAGAGGGAATTTTCTATTTTGAGTATTCTCGATAAAATTTTTTACATCCGGAATTTTATACATATTTCCCACAGCAGAAAGATTGGTCTGAATAAATCCGTAATTAATGTAGTTGCCTGAAATATCCTGAGGGCTGTCCAAGAGATGATAAAAATCTGCTTCGCCGGTTCTGATTACAAGGTTCTGCGCAAGGTCCGACTGCATGCGAAGTCCGCCCAACAGGGCTCTCAGCACTTCACCGTCGCTGTAAATCAGTTCCGTAACTTCAATTCTGTTTAAGGTGTAATTAACCTCACTCTCGCTTACCAAGTCAAATGCGACATATCCTTTTAATTCTTCTCCCTCAAAGTATCCGATGCGCCTTGTTTCCTCATCGTTGACCATATCTCTTATTTCTTCTTCGAATTTTTGCACGGCTCCATGATACTTCTTCACGAAATCTGAATGGCATAAGAGAACTTTATTCAGCTCATCTTTTTTTATAAATCTGAGTTTTGAAACGTCCTTATGTTTCGGCAGCTGAAGAGTTGGAATTCTATATTCATCAAGCTTTGTGCCATATCCGTACCCCATTTTGCGGTAATAATCTATCCTGAAGGGCAAAAGCATGGAGACTAAGCCACCTGATTCCACAGTATATTTTTCAAAAAATTTCATCATTTCTTTAGCGGCGCCTTTTTTCTTATGTAAAGGATGCACTCCTAAAGACATAAGTCCCGTTGATTTTTTCATTTCACCGAAAAGATTAATATCAAAATCTATTAATTTCATTATCCCTATCAGTACTCCATCTTCAAAAAGCCCGTAAAAGTTAACATGCTCATATTCCTGCAATGACTGCAGGTTACGATTGTAATATTTGTTATAACATTCTTTCGACATACTTTTGTTTGCCGGATAAGCATGAAGATAAATTTCTGTGTGTGCGGGCAAATCTTCAACAGTTAAACTTCTAATTATTCTTTCTGTCATACTTGGTCTCCTTTAAAAAGTTTATTATTACTATTCTACTATATAGCTTTTATTTGAGCAACTAATACTTCAATGAACTTCATGATAATGAGCATGGAGGCTGTTGTACTATTAATAGGTATGTCCACAGCTTTCGCGGTTTCGATTTTAGTCATAAAATTTTTAACATCTTATATAAAAAGGCATGACTTCAAACTTTTCGGCTGGTATCGAATTATACTGGGAATGATAGTGCTGATATATTTTATAGTTAAATAAGTTAAAAATAATTTTTCCAGTAGAGGGCGTAAAAAATGTTCTTTAAAAACAAAGAATAAAGTGCTAAAATTAAAGGAAACAAATAGCAAAAGCAGGGAAGAATATTTGGATGATTTGAGTTATATAAATTTATTATAAAATGGGAGGGATTGTGATGGTACATTTGGTTTATTGTGATAATGCAGGGAAAAAAGGCGAGAAAGTACTGGATAAGATTTTAAACGGAACCAAAACAATGGTTGTGCGAGGTGCAGCAGGACGGAAAATACCACATAGCAGAGTTTTTGAAGGAGAGACTCTTTATTTTATGGAAAAGGGCACATCTCAAATATCCGCACTTGCCCTTGTAAAAACTGTTCAAAACTATGTAAAACTCACAGAGGACGAAATTGAAAAAATATTAGGAGATAATCAAGACAAGTTGAGTTTAACCGATAAGCAGAAGGAACGCTGGCACAAAAAATGCCTGTGTTTAGTTGAATTTGGTGATGTTAAGAAAATTGAGCCGCCGCTTGCATTTGACCATCAAGGAAATATGGACGATTGGCTGATTATTGAAAAAATTGAGGATGTTGTAGTTGGTACAAGCATTCCCTACAATTATGAAAGGTCAAGATTTTAGATAGATAGTATCTTTTATTTGAGGAAGGCTCTAATGTTGGTAGATAAGAAATAACTAAAATATGTTCCTTTGAACGATAAGTTTACGGGAACTTTTTATATTTTGAAGATTTGTCCAATTCAATTTTATTGTATTAGCTAATAAAATGTTATATAATAAGTATCAGTGTAACTAAGATAGGAGATACAAGTATTGCAGGTTATAAAGGGAAGCAAGGAAAAATTTAAAAGTTTAAATATAAATATATATGTATTAGAAATACTTTTTATTATATTTGGTATAATTTCAATTTTTGTTAAAACACTCTATATACAGTATACGATTAAACTTCAAGAGCCGCCTTTTACTTTATCAGGTGATATATCTAAATATATATTATTAAGCAGTATTATTTTGGTATTAGCAGCAGCCTTGTTTGCACAAAGAAAAAGTATAATATCATTGTTTATACTTAATATAATTACCTCCTTTGTGCTCTTTTCTGATGCTTTATACGGAAGGTATTACGGAATACCTTTGACCATACCGATTTTATATCAAATGGGCTTTGTGGGAGATATATCTCAAAGTATACTTTCTTTGATTAAAATCAAGGATTTAGTATTTATAATTGATATTCCGATTATAGGTTTTTTGATTTATATTTCAAGGTCAAATGATTATTTGAAGTTTAAAAACAGACAAAAAATAAGAAATATTAGCATAATAGGATCCTTAATCCTTTCTGTATTAATTTTTACCTTTTATGGAAAAAATGTAGACACATCAAGACATGCATATGAAAGAAAAAATATTGCTAAGGATTTCGGAACTATTTATTTTCACGGATATGATGTATATGATTTTGTTAAACAAAAGATTGCAAGGAACACTTCCTTAAAGGAAGACGAAAAAGAAATTATAAGGGAAGTCTATGCAAGAAAAGATAAGGATACAAGTAAATATTTTGGCACCGGAAGGGACAAGAACTTAATAGTTATTCAAGTTGAAGCTATGCAAGGATTTGTTGCAGATTTAATTATTGAAGGAAAGGAAGTAACACCCTTTTTAAATCAGCTGAAGAATAATAGCTTTTACTTTAATAATATTTATCATCAGGTGGCAGGAGGGAATACTTCCGATGCTGAATTTATGCTGAACAATTCTTTATATCCCTCAGCTACAGGTTCGGTCAATTATTTGTATCCCATGAATGAATACTTGACATTAGCGGACATTTTAAATGAAGAGGGTTATACATCAAGGATGTTTCACAGCTATGATTCTTCATTTTGGAATAGGGAAGCTGTTTATAGAAATTACGATTATGAAAAATTTTATTCTATAAATGATTTTAATTTGGATGAAAAAAGAGGATGGGCTTTAAGCGATGATTCCTTTTTTAAGCAGTCCATAGATATATCAAGAGAGAAGAATAAATTTTTCAGTTTATTAATAACATTATCTTCTCATCATCCCTATGATGCCTTTTCTGATATAGAATTAGAAACAGGAGATTTTAAAGATACTCAAGTAGGAAATTATTTAAAGGCTATGAATTATCTAGATATGGCTGTAAAAAACTTATTTGATGACTTAAGGGAAAAAGATCTATTGGATAATACAATGATTGTTATATATGGAGATCACAGCGGACTTTATCAGGATCAAAGAGGTCTGTTGGAGAAATTACTGAAATTAGACGGCTCGGACTTAGATTGGAACATGATACAAAAAGTTCCCTTATGGATTTATACGGGTGAAGGTTTGGAAGGAAAGACTATTGAAAAAACAGGAGGGCAGATAGATATACTTCCAACCGTATTAGACCTTATGGGTCTTAGTCATCCATATGGTTTAGGGAAATCTCTTTTGAATGAAAATCCCGGATATCTTGTAAAAAGAGACGGTACAGTTATATTAGATCGATATTATTATGATAATCAGGAAAAAGTCATATACGATACACAGAGCAAGGCAAAAGCTGAAAATTCTTTACTCATGTCAGAAATCAGTGAGAAACAAAAAGAATTAGTTGTTTCTGATTTAATTCTTAAAAAGGATTTGCTAAAAAACAACAGGTTGCTGGAAATAATTCAATAAGGGGTAGTTTATGTTTTCTAATTCAATTATTCTATATGGAATAGAGAAATTAATATTAAAAATTAAAAATGATTATAGAAAAAGCAATATAGGGTCGATAATAGATAAATTTATTAATTGGTTTTTAACCTTATTAAATAAAAGCCTGATTATTCAATTTTTAACATCTCAAATCAGACCTGAAAATAGTGCAGAGAAGAGTATCTTATTAAAAATAGTCTACGGTATAAAAGACTCAAGCGGCATTCTGCAGAGAATAGCAAATAAAATAATAGACAATAGTTTCATAATAGGGATGCTGATTAACAAAGAAGTTAATTTTGTTTTATTTATAGTTTTGCTTTTTATTTTGCCCTTAGTGCCTACTTCCATAGGATTGATATTATGTTTAGGAATAATAGGTTTAACTGCTTTATCACTTTTGCATAAGGGCACTAAATTTAAATACCCGAAATTATATTTATTTTTTCTCTTGATATTTATGGGCTCCATAGTGCTGAGTCAATTTTTCAATACAGGTCCTGCTGAAAGCCTTCAGGTATTTATTATATATATAACTTTTACAATTATGGGATTGTTTGTACCATATATTATAAAAAATGAAAAAAGACTATACATGGTGCTTAATTCTATAGTCTTAACAACAATATTTGTTGGATTATACGGCCTTTATCAATATATATTCGGTGCTCCCATGGATGAAGCATGGCTTGATAAGGATTTCTCATCCAACTTAACAAGAGTATATAGTTTTTTTGGCAATCCCAATGTTTATGGAGAGTATCTGGTCTTGGTACTTCCGCTTATATTTTCATTATTTTATACCAGTGACAAAAAATTATACAAGTTATTTTACTTGGGGGTATTGGCCTTAGGAGCAGGCAATGTTTTTATGACCTTGTCCAGAGGAAGTATGTTGAGTCTTGCTATCGCAATGGTTATTGTTGTTCTTTTGGCAGCTCAGGATTATCTGCCTGCCTTGATTATTTTGGGCTTGGCAGGTTCATCCCTCTTGCCTGAATCCATTATCAAAAGAATACTATCCATATTTACCGGCGGAGATACCTCTACCAACTATAGGAGGTCAATATATCAGGCTTCCTTCAACATGCTCGAAGATTACAGGATAACAGGCACGGGATTAGGCCAGTTTAAAGAGCTTTACAAAATATATTCCCTGCATGCTGCCAAGTCCTTTCATGCGCATAATACCATTCTTATGATTTATATAGAAATGGGAATAATAGGACTTATTTCTTTTATTGCAATGATGATAGCCTGGAGCAGGGATATTATATCCACACTAAAATATAGGGGCAATAAATGGGGTATAATTTCAGTAAGTTTATTTGCAGGAATAATAGGATGCTCCATTCAAGGAATGGTAGACCATATATGGCATAATTATGATGTAATGCTCATGTACTTTATTTTGCTGGGACTTGGGTCTGTCACTTCCTTTTTGGCTAAAGAAAAGGGAGAAGTTAATAATGAATAAAATAAAAGTAATGCATATTATCACGGATACTAACTTCGGTGGTGCAGGAAAATATTTATATCAAATTTGCAAATATATAGATAAAAATAAATTTAAGATTATTGTTGCCCTGCCTGAAGGCAGTGTATTAAATAATATTATTTCCACCATTTCTGATATTGAAATAGCAGAGATAGATGGAATAGATACAAAGTCCTTTGATATTTTAGGTGTTAAAGAAGTATACAGATTAATAAAGAGATATAAACCTGATATTATCCACAGCCATGCATGCTTATCTGCCAGGATAGCAGGGATTATATCCGGTAACAAAAAAATAATATACACAAGACACAGCTTATTGCCCAAAATGAAGGGTATAAAGAAATGGGCAAAAATCTTGTTAAGTAGGATTTTACCTAGTAAAATAATAGCTGTTTCCAAAGCGGTAGAAGAAAATTTATTGGATGAAGGTGAAAAAAGAGAAAATATTTTCCTTGTTTACAACGGCGTAGAATTGCCTAATATAAAACATGAAAAATTAAGAGAAAAATACTTGTTTAACCAAGAGGATATTATTATAAGTTTAGTAGGCCGCTTGGAAAGGGTAAAAGGTCAAGAACACTTACTAAAAATTGCGGAAATATTGGCAAATACTGAGACCGGATTCGAAATATTATTAGTGGGAGAAGGTTCACAAAGAACTAATTTAGAATCTTATGTCAGGGCTAATGATTTAAATGTAAAATTTTTGGGACATATAAATGAAATAGATGAAATCTATGATATATCGGATATTATTGTAAATACATCTAATTCTGAAGCTTTGTCATTTACGGTGATTGAAGCCTTTGCCCATAAAAAACCCGTAGTTGCATTTAACATTGACGGTATCAAGGAAGTTGTATCTGACGGTGAGGATGGCTATTTGGTAGATTTCTTAGATTACGATGATTTTGCCTTGAAGCTTTCAATACTTATGAAAAAGAAAGATTTAAGAAAACAATTCGGACAAAGAGGATATGAAAAGGTAAAAGCAAAATTTACTGTGGCAGAAATGGTAAGAAATATAGAAAACATATATGGAGGAATAATGTAATGAGCTATAATAAAAAAATAGGTATAATTGATATATTAATTGTTTTAATTGTATTTGGAGCAGTATTATATCTGGTTAAACCTTTCAAAGACAATACCAAATTTTCAAAAAACACCGTTCGAATTACATATACATTTGAAACAATTGAGGTTGGAGAAGAATTTATCGACCAACTAAAAAAAGGGAAAGATGTTTTTAATTCCAGTAAAAATTATTACATAGGGAAAATAAAAAATTTTAAAGTCAATCCCTACAGGGAAGAATTTGAAGATACGGAAAACGGCATAATAAGATTAGCGGAAGTTCCGGGACAATATTCGGTATTAATAGATATTGAGGCAGACGCCCTAATTGAAAATGATGTAATAATGGTAGACAGAGAAGAGATTAGGGTAGGATCATATCTTCCCATAAAAGGTAAAAGCTTTGCCAGTTATGGGTACATTGTGGATATTGAGAGGTAATGAAGATGAAAAGAAAATTTAATTGGGTAGATTATTGTATAATACTATTTATTATAGCAATCATTGCGGTCTTAGGATTAAAAATTAAAAATGTGTTATCAGCAAATTCAACAGGGAATAAGGAAATTAGCAGCACAAAAAAGGAAGTAGTGCTTTTAATAAATGATGTGAGACAGTATTCCGTAGATGCCTTGCAAGTAGGGGATAATATATACTCTGATGACACAAATTACTATTTTGGAAAAATAATAAATATTGAAGTAGAAGATTCTTATCTTCCTCTAATAAAAAATAACGGGGAAGGTGTTTTAACAAGAAGCCCTGAAAAATACAATATCATATTGACAGTTGATTGTAATGTTTCAGATAGACCTAACGGTGTTTTTGCTGAAGGGATTACTGAAATTAAGGTAAATTCCACCGGCAAATATAAAACAATAGGACTTTTGTTTACTGCAATAACAAAAAGCATACAGGAGTAAATCTTATGTATAATCAAAAAGTAGTGCTCCAAGCTTTAATGGGTTTGGATATTGGGGGAGCGGAAACCCATGTGATAGAATTATCAATAGAACTGCAAGAAAGAGGATACAGAGTAATTGTGGCTTCTAATGGCGGAGTCTATGAGGAAAAATTAAAAGAAGCCGGAGTAGAAACTGTCAATGTGCCCCTACACACTAAAAACCCCATAGCTGTTTTTAAATCTCTAAAAATTCTTAACGATTTAATAAAAAAAGAGAAGATAAAATTAGTGCATGGGCATGCTCGTATACCGGCTTTTTTACTTTCATTATTGCAGAAAAGGCGTGGGTTTAATATGATAACAACTGCACATGGTACCTTCCGGGTTAATTTTTTGCTGAAGCATATAACTAAATGGGGAGATAGGGTATTTGTTGTAAGTGAAGACATCAGAAATTATATTAAGAATAATTACGAAATTTCTGAAGATAGAATCTATAGTACAATAAACGGTATTAATTTGAATAAGTTTAAACCGTCAAATAATAATGAGAGTAGCGGAATCCTTCATATCAGCAGGTTAGAGGATGATACAAGCTTAATTGCGGAAAAATTAATCGAGTACGGAAGGGCAAATGAAAATATAGAAATTACAATTGTTGGAGACGGCTCGGAATTAAGTAATTTAAAGAGACAGGCCAAGGGTTTAAAGAATGTAGTTTTTGCGGGCAAAGTATCAAATGTGGAAAAATATTTAGATAAGGCTGAGATTTTTTTAGGCATAAGCAGGGCTGCATTAGAAGCAATGTGTTATAACCTGCCTGTTATATTAGCAGGAGATTATGGATACATGGGAATACTGGATAAGGATAAATTAAAATTGGCGGAGTTTAATAATTTTACAGCAAGGAATACTAATATGGTAACATATGAAGATTTAGAAAAAGATATAGACTTTTTATTAAAGAATAACATGGATTGCCAATGGGAAAGAAAGTATATAGAAGAAAATTACTCCCTTGAAAACATGGTAAATAAATATGAAGAAGTATACAAGCTATATCTGGGAGATTAGAAAATGGGCGTACAAAGAATTTTAATCATCGGATATTACGGGTCAGGAAATGCCGGCGATGAAGCATTGCTTAAATCTACAATTAATCTTCTAAATCAGGTATATCTTAAACCTGATATTACGGCTGTTACTTATAGTGTTAAGGATACTGAAAAGACACACGGAATTAAAGGCATAAGCAGAAATAAATACATGGAAATAGTAAAAGAAATTATAAACTCGGATATATTAGTGGGTGGAGGAGGATCCATGCTGCAAAATATTACCAGTAACAGATCCTTATTCTATTATCTCACAATTTTAAAGCTGGCAAAATTATTCGGGAAAAAGGTAGTCTTATTAGGCAATGGCATAGGCCCTTTAAAAAATTCAATAGCTGTAAAAACTACCATAAAGGTCTTAAAATCATTGGATTATATCGTTTTAAGGGATGAAGTATCTTTTGAACTTCTAAAAAAATATAATTTAAAAAATATTTATTTAGGCAATGATTTAGTATTTAGTTTAAATATTGATAAGAAATTGAACACAAAACCAAAGAGAGTTATAATTAATCTTAGAGCTTGGTTTTATGAAGAGAAGTTCATTGAGCTAATGATTAAATTCATTGAATACTTAGTCAGTAATGAATATGAAATTGTACTATTACCTTTTCAAAAAGGAAATGATGATAAAGTTTTGTTTAAAATAAAGGAAAGAATAAAAGACGCCTCGGTAATATATTTAGAAAATCTAAATTTTGAGGATATAATACTAGAAATTTCATCCGGAGAAGTATTTATTGGGATGAGATTACATGGACTAATATTCAGCGCTATTTTAAACAAGCCCTTTATAGCTTTATCCTATGATCCCAAGGTGCAGATTTTTTCGGAAAAACTCGGGCAAATTTGCTTTAATGATTTGAACGACGTTACCGTAGTAGGTTTAATAGACAGTTTTAATAAATTATATAGTAATTTTGAAGAATATAAGAGCTTATTGAGAAATAACACGGAGGAAATTCAATCCTATAATTACATAAACGAAAAGGTACTTAAAGAAATAAACAGAGGTTAACTAAAGGAAGGGCTTATTATCAGCCCTTCCTTAAATATAAATTTTATATTTCATTATTTTACATAAGATGCTGCATTTTCTCCTGCAATTCGTCCAAATACAATATTTGCTGCCATTGGGTTAGCACCGTATGTTCCAACACTTGCAGCTTCACCTGCAGCATAAAGACCTGGAATAACTAGGTCATCAGCAGTTA
Source organism: Tissierellia bacterium (assembly GCA_012519555.1). Classification (GTDB taxonomy): domain Bacteria; phylum Bacillota; class Clostridia; order Tissierellales; family Sedimentibacteraceae; genus Sedimentibacter. The sequence continues at coordinate 17,879 of JAAYPY010000087.1, forward strand.
AAACTTCTGCAGCAGTATTAGTTTTAATACCACCAAATGTTCCCTGAACGTGAGCGGTCATTTTACATGCATAATAGGGAGATTCATCAAATGTCATATTAAGCATAGCACGACCAAATTCTTCGTCCTTACCATTTTTTACATACCCCACATATGTGTTAACCGTGTTAACCAAATTTTCTTTATTAACGCCTATTTTATCAGCTAATTCTTCAATAGTGGGCGCACTTTCAAATATCCCCATATTATGTAAATTTAAAGCTCTGTAAATTATATGATATTGTTAATATCACGTCAATGTATAAATTTGGAAAGATGACTTTGTTAATATACCAAATTTAATCATAAACTAAATAGCTCATACTTATTGACATAAAAATTCTGTTATAATATATTAATGTTTATCTTAGATAGCTTTAGAGGTGATTAATTGAAGAATATCAAAAAGCTGTTAGCTATATCAATTTTTGTTGCATTAGCATCTCAAGTAAACCTGAGGTTATCAGAAAGTGATTTTGTTTTTTCAGCAGGTGTAGTAATACATGCAATTTTTGTTTATTATAATAAGGATGCAAATCTCATACGGATGGGAATATTATCAGGATTTATGGTTTATTTAATGAGGCTGTCGGTTTATTCGATGGCTAATGGTTATAACAATGAAGTTTTAATTTCCTTTATGCCGGATATGCTATTTTATATAACTTATTCCATATTTAATAAATTGTTAGTCAAGGATAACAAGAAGGATTATTTGGGCTTCGTTTTTATTGCTTTTCTTTTATGTGATTTATCGGCTAACTCCATTGAACTGCTATTTAGGCACTTCATTTTGTTTGAGCCGAATTTAGTTGAGCTTATGCCTTCATTGCTAATTGTAGGTATTGTCAGATCTCTTTTAGCATGCATTACAATTATTATATTTAATAATTATGATATGATGATAACCAAGAGGGAGCATGAAGATAGATATAAAAGGTTATTGTGGCTAACTTCTCAACTGAAAAGTGAAATATTTTGGATTGAAAAAAACATGGATAATATTGAAAAAGTTATGGGGCAAACTTATGACTTATTTGAACAAATTACCAACAATAAAAACAGTGACAGCTGGGCTAACAGTGCATTAAATATTGCCAGGGATGTCCACGAAATCAAGAAAGAAAACGGATTGGTCGTGCGAGGAATAAAAAGCATTACAGAAAATGAGTTTAAAGATAAAGGTATGGAATATAGAGACATTAATAATATTTTACTGGAAACAATGATAAGAGAATCGACAAGGATCAATAAGCGGATTGATTTTGATTTTACTATTGGCGAGAATTTTTATACGGATAAGCATTATTATTTGATGTCGGTTTTAAGAAATCTCATAATGAACAGCATGGATGCTATCAGCGGCTCACAAGTGGATGCCAAAATCAGTGTTCTTCATAGCGTTGATGAAAGAGCTCACGTATTTTATATATCAGATAATGGAGCCGGTATTGATGAAAATAATATTAAGGAGATTTTTTCACCGGGATTTTCTACGAAAATAAACTATGATACTGGTGAAATAAATAGGGGTTTAGGGCTTAGCATAGTAAAATATATTATTGAGGAGCAGCTTGAAGGAAGTGTGGAAGTAGAATCAAAAATAGGCAAGGGAACGACTTTTATAATTAGAATCCCAAAAATGATTTTGGAGGAAGAAGCCAATGAAAATATTCATTGTTGATGATAATGCAAATGTTGTTAAAATACTTGAAAAAATTATATATGATAAAGAATTAGGTGAGCTGGTAGGGAAGGCTTATAATGGTTTTGATGCAATAAAGGAAATTGATGTTATCAAGCCGGACTTAGTATTATTGGATTTACTGATGCCTGACAAGGATGGCATCAGCATGCTGAAGGAAATTAAAGGAAAGCATCCTGAAATACAGTATATAATGATTTCGCAGGTATCTTCTAAAGAAATGATAGCAAAAGCATATGAGAAAGGCATAGAGTTTTTCATATCAAAGCCGATTAATGCTATAGAAGTTGAAAATGTAATCAAAAATGTTGCAAATAAAATAGAAATGAACAAAAAATTAAAAGCCATTGAAGGTTTATTCTTTGACAGTCAAGACTCTTTTCCTTCAAATGATGATAAAGATAATATTGTCGGAATAAAAAGGGTTATGCAGAGAATGGGCATACTGAGCGAGTCAGGAAGTCAGGATATAATAAATGTTGCAAAATTTTTGATAGACAACAAGATGCATGCATCAGATTTAACAATAGAGGAATTATGCAGTCACTTTACGGATAGTCCCAAAATTATGGAACAGAGGATAAGGAGAACAGCTGCAGTTGGGATGAAAAACCTTGCCAACATAGGTTTAGAAGATTACATGAATGAGATATTTACTGAGTATTCCAATGGATTATATAATTTTGAGCAAATAAAAACGGAGATGGATTTTATCAGAGGAAAAAGCGAAAAAAGAGGCAAGGTAAATTTAAAAAAATTTATCGACGGTATTGTTTATTACAGCGAAGTTGATGAATAGCTTATAGCATTTACCAATAAATACATGACATCGTTTTTTAATATGATATGAAACTTATTGAAGTTTTTTGAAGGTTCTCATTTAGAATAAAAAAAATTAAAAATTCATGTTTGATGTTTTTATATTTTAAAGGAGGACTTTTTATATTATGACTGAAGGTTTTAAAAACTTTGTAACAATTGCCAATACTGTGCTTTGGGACTATGTGTTAATTTTTGCACTGATGGGCATTGGAATTTATATGACTGTTAAACTTAGGTTTCCTCAGTTTACCAGATTAATTCCGGCATTGAGGAAAATGATTTCGGAAATAATGAATAAAGAAAAAGCCGAAGAGGGGAAAATGACTCCTGTCCAAGCTTTAGCAACTGCAGTAGCTTCGCAGGTAGGTACGGGAAATATTGTCGGTATTGCAACAGCCTTAGCTGCAGGAGGACCGGGTGCTGCATTTTGGATGATAGTTTCTGCATTCTTTGGGATGACTACAATTTTCAGTGAAGCCGTATTAGCTCAAAAATATAGAGAGACCAAGGATGGAGAATTGGTTGGCGGTCCGGCATATTATATTAAAAACGGATTGAAATCAAAATGGCTTGC
>JAAYPY010000088.1 GCA_012519555.1 Tissierellia bacterium
AGAAAAAGGTTCCATACTTCCGGATTAAAGATTTGCGGCTCATCAATAATTATCACGCTATCCTTCAAAAAAAACCTTCTTAAAACATCTTGGGCCCTAGCAGGGAACAGGGCTTTCCAGAACTGATTAAAGCTTGTGCAAACTATTGAATGAGCCCAAGATTCCATAGCCAATTGGCTCTCTTCTGCTCTTTGTTTATCCTCAGTATCTAATATCGCCAATGAATGATGTTCTAGTGCTTTTTCCTTCATTGCATCCTGTATTACTAGACTGGTCTGTTCGAGAATAGATAGATAAGGCGCTACATAAACTATTTTTTTATACCCCTGCTTTTTGCCTAACCATGTTGCCATTTTCAAGGCAGTAACCGTTTTTCCATAGCCTGTTGGCATATCTAGTGTGTAAAACAGATGGCTCGGATCATTCTCCAATTGCTGCATTACTTCTCTTTGCGCACTCATTCTAACCATCGATAAAGGATGATCTCGATTATTGCTACAGAAATGATCTATATTAGATGATAACTGAGAATGCTGAACATCATCAATCCATTTGGCTTTTAAAGATTTTACATCAAAGCGGTCTCCGCCAATCAGACTTGTTGTGACTTTGCGCCATAATTGCAGCTTATTCATTAACTCAACAGGAACCCATCTTCCAAAACCAGTCTCCAATTTGTCAAAAGCTTCATCAATAGCCTCATCAGCATTATCAATCCACTCTTCCAATGAGTCTACATCCAGTTTAACAAATCGAAGTTCTTCATACTGATCGTGAATAAACGCTTCGATTCCGGTCAAATCATACATTTCCCATGAATAGCGCTTCAGCCATGCATCAATAGATAAATGCTTAAGTTTGCTATGATGATCTGCTATGTCTCTGGCTAGCCACAGCCAAAGTACAGAATAATCGTCCCATTTGCCTATAGCTTTTAAAAGATTGTACCCTAAATATGAAAAAAAGAAGGCTCCAAAACCCGAATGGTTAGGACCTTCTTCCCTCTTTTTGTTAATATACTCTTGCCATTCGGCGTGACTCTTCCCGAGATCGTGGGATAAACCGGCTAGTCCAACAAGCGTCCTGAACTGCTGTTCGCTATCATTGAAGTAGTATTCCATCGTCTTTCTTACGTTAATTAAATGATCTTTAAGCAATGATCCCGGTCGAGCCAGACAATCATCAAAACTAACTATACCAGGCATATATGTTTGTCTCCTATCCTAGCAACTAAGCATCCTTCACTGTCATCTTTTTTCAGTCGAAATTTGATTGAACGTCCATCTTTCTCATATATAAATGAAATAGACTTTTCAAACCTCCTCCCGCCTAAGTATTCTTTCATAAACCCTCCGGCTCGGCTGTAATAGCGGTTACCTTGAAGAATTAATTCATGGATTATATTAATGGGCACAACTGAACAGGTTTCAACAACCTCATCATTTGAGATTAGTTCAATTTTTTCATAGTATCGTACGAACTTAGGACATGTAATGGCATATGCTACTCCCAAATATGTATGGTACACATACCGTCTATTTCTCAGACTTTCTGCTAATTCATCCACATATTCATCACCCACATAATAGATGCGATATGCAGGATTAACTAAGAGCTCTACGGTAGTAGGGCGATTGAAAGTGTTACCACTATCTTTACCCAACATCGACAATTGCTGGGCTGAAGTACATACCGGATTTAGAAGCTGAATCCCTACACGATCCCGAGTCGTAAAATCTGTTATCCCCAATATAGCTCCAACAAGTCCTTTAGCAGCTAACGGGGTAATAAAAGGGTAAGTCAAATGCGTTGCCGTTGTATCCGGTCTGCGGAAATGAGCGATAGCTCCTTTCACCTCAAAAACTACAGCTTTCATAATGGATCACCTACCACAACCGCTGCAAATATGAAGAAATATCTCCATTAATCGTCAAAGACGGATCAACCCAAACTCGACAACGAGCAATTTTATCTTTGTAGGTCTCAATCTTATTTAGAAGTGGTTCCACATTCAGACTTATCTCCTTTACTGAAGACGGCCTTCTACCTGCATCTTTCCATGTTTCCCAATCTGGGTTTAACGTAATTAATTCTTCCAAATAACCAATTCGGAAAAAAGGATCGCTGTATTCGACATGGAAAAGAAATAAAGGTTGTTGTTGACCACGCCCTCTCGCTTGTCTGTGTTGGGTACCCTGCCATAAAGCCTTCAGCATCAGTTCTTGATCTTCTGCTGTCATTTTGGTTTGTGCTGTGATTTTTGAATTAATTACTCCAGGCATGGCAAAAACGGCAAAAGGCACAATATAACTTGTCCAGATTGTTCCTTGTGTTTTACCTTCTTTACCTCCATCATTCTCGCTATCTTTTATATCTGTACTAGGCATTACGACAGTACCCTGAACATATTGGCTATCAACGGGGTGCAATGAATGGGCCCAGCCAAACTGAACAGGCCCGGTTAGATTAAATTTGGGTTTAACCGAATAGACAATTCCAAACGATCTAACATCAAAACAATGATCAATTAGAACGTTCTTCATGTCTTTTTTGGCGTCATCCTCTTTGCCAACTTCTTTAGCTATTAATTGTGCCAAACTTCCTCGTCCCAGCAGCATCCCTTTCTCATTTTTCTTTTCCTGTACAAAAATATAGTTTTTCTTCTCTTTGCCGCCATCAGGCTGCGCATCAATAATATAATCTCGGACATCTCTCTTAATGCTAACATCACTTAATGATATCCGCCCGTCCTCTTCGGGGAAAAGCCTACGGGCATCACTATCCTGTAGCGGATCACGATTAGGAATTCCGTCTTTTACTGACTTCACAAATAGCAATTCTCCATTTCTAACAGACATATTTAAACCTCCTCTATTGGTTTTCGATACATTAAGTGTCCTGACCAAAAAGCTGTCATAAATTCATCTTTGTTTTTTGAAAGCAAATTCTGCTTATCAGCATCTAGCAAGGCCAATAATACATGAGGTAAGACTCTGTAGAAATTACCAGCCAATTTCATCTCCCATTGTGCAGCTAATTCTTCACATCGCATCACCCCAGCTTTCCAAACCATTTCTGGAGTTAACTTACTGCCAAATCTCATAACTCGGTGTTTAATATAATCTTTATCAGTTTTATGATGATATGAGTTAGAAAATTGCTTCAATAATAAACCAGTAACAAACCCGAGTTCCTCTGTAGTACGTAAATCATCAATAGTAATAGCGCCTGCATGGTATTTTTCTAATATCTGGATCCAATCCGACATATTTTTCACCTCCTTTTCGGTTTTAAGCACTCTTTGATAGTACTCTCGATAAAAATATACAAAGGCATGATGGAATACTAATTCATCCAACATACCCCAATGGTCTTCTTTATTTGCTAATTCATTCAGCTTCATAGATGTTGATTGATATAATCGTTTTATAAATATTGGTTGACGATGAAATACTGTTTGTAATGTGTTCCAGACATATCCTGAGCCATAGGCATTGGCTAGCATCGCTGGGAGAGAACGTGTGCGATAATTTTCCTCTCTTTTACTCCCAAAGGCTTTATTAATGTCAACGATATATTTCCGATTGAGATCTTTCACAATTTTTTGAAGTTCCAGAGCAACAGAAGGTATAATATCTTCAATAACCATTCTGATATGTACATCCCCGCGCGATAAATCACCTGAATAATATATTATTATTAAGCGATGCTCATCATCGGTTTCAGGAATCACTTTATTAATTCCGGCCAGCAATTCTAGATGAATTTCACTTTCACTATTACCGTGATCATTTTTTAACATTCGTTGATATTTTCCATAAAGTTGCTTTGAATCCCCACTAAATAGTGGAAGTATTATTGGCGCCCCATAAATTTTTTCAAAGCTGGTAGATCTCATGTGCTTTTTTGCTTCAACATTCATCGTAGGAGCGAACATCTCTTTTAATATGCTACTAGATATCGGAATTGTAATTTGCTTAAGGAACTGTGAACCATAAAGAAAAGCTTCGTAATTTGTGCGGTCTATTTTTATCCCATTTGTCCAGCCATCATCTGCCCAATATATGGAACGAGGCATCTCCCACGTAGGAGACAGCCATAGCCAGAATTTATTGTAAACTGATGATACTTCTTCTTCAATTCTATTAGTAAATGTTGAAATAGCATTTTTTTCATATCCTAACTTTTTTGCTTCATCAAATTTTGACTCTATTATTCCATCCAGACACTTATTGCTATCTATATACAAATGCTGCCCGTGTTTTAACTTGCTTTCAGCAATCCAATAAAAACGCTCGTCAGTTTTTCTTTCCGGCATAGTATTGTATATTGATAAGGTATGGTCATAAATATATAGAATACCTAACTGTTTTTCTTCACTTATGAAACTATCATGATTGCTGGCGATAATATTAGCCACTCTGGCCGCAAGAGACATCAATTGTCCCTCATTATTCTCGCGATAAGCAACTGTACTTCTCAGACGCGGCAAGATAACTTCACTAGCAAATTCTTCTGGTTTTTTCATCAACTTAATATGAGGATTATACATAAGGTAACAAGGGGCTGGATAAACACCTTGTGCATGTAAAGGAATACCACCCTGTGGATATAAGATCGGATATGCTTTATTCCTTAGTTTATCTACAAAAAATGATTTATCATCCCAGAAACCTAGTGTGATGTAATGGTAATCAGTTTCTTCTCCATCAAGTTCTATCAAAAAAACGTTTTGAAAAAAGTTTTTGCAGTTTTCGCTATCAACATCGGTTAGCCAACGTATACGCTGCTCGTTAGATAAATCGCTATGTATAATTGGTTTTCCAACTCGGATAATCGATTCGACTAGCATCATTTCCCTCCTTCTTTTTTCCCTCTTTCTACGCCTAAATAAATCTATCTCTTAGATCATCATCAATTAGTCCAAATTCACGGCCTTGTCTATCATTATGGCTTTGAAACACTATAAAAAATAATTTATTATTAGCGTACCCTAAAATCTTCTTTCTGCATCTCGCTTAACCAAACTTGCATACAATTATTATTAGCTGCTCCGTATCAATTCCTTCACACACTCAGAATCGCCGTTTCATATATTCTTTTATAGATAGGTATCCTTCAGTTTATGTCGCTAAGTTTAACATTTTGTTACAATAGCAGGATTTATATATATTTAATGTATCCTCTTATATTTGTATATTTATATCAAATGTCTATATATGTCAAGTTTGGCTACTCGTATTTATCTTATTGGAAGACAGCCGCCTAAACGAATATTTTCTATAAACTACTCCCTGTCAAATTCGACAGGTAACGATTGGAATTCCTCGTAGGTAGTCTGAAAACTCTTCCCTGGCTCAATACAGTTGGCGTACTGCGAAGTTTCAATTCCTCATAGGTAGTCTGAAAACAGATTTAGGTTTTCTGTTATATCGGAATTGGTATAGTTTCAATTCCTCATAGGTAGTCTGAAAACGGGCATTCCGTTTATTATGCAATGATTGGGGGCGAGTTTCAATTCCTCATAGGTAGTCTGAAAACTAGTCAGTCCCGCCGGATTCAGCGGTCGGTTTTATGGGTTTCAATTCCTCATAGGTAGTCTGAAAACTGTATCTCTCGGCCACCGCATACCACGGCAGAC
>JAAYPY010000089.1 GCA_012519555.1 Tissierellia bacterium
ATAGCCATGGCTCTTGCCTGCGAACCTGATATTTTGATAGCGGATGAGCCTACAACTGCTTTGGATGTTACAATTCAAGCACAGATACTTGATTTGATGAAAGAGCTGCAAAAGAAATTAGGCATGGCAATAATCCTGATTACCCATGACTTAGGTGTAGTTGCAGAAATGTGTGATGATATAATTGTCATGTATGCAGGACAAATATCAGAAAGAGGAACAGCAGATGATATATTCTATAATCCGAAGCATGAATATACAAAGGGATTATTAAAATCCATACCTACAGTTCAAGATGTTAAACAACGTCTTAAGCCAATCGGAGGCAATCCGGTAGACTTGTTAAACATGCCGGACGGATGCCCTTTTGCACCGAGGTGCGACAATGCAATGAAGATTTGTCTTTCCGTAAATCCCGTGGAGATGACGATAGAAGGCAAACATACTTCAAGGTGCTGGATGAATGTAAGAGAGGGAATTGAAAATGGAACTCTTACAAAAAAACAAGCAGAGGAGATGTATCATGGAAAATAAAAACAATCTTCTTGAAGTAAGGAATTTAAAACAATATTTCGATATTCCGGTTGGCTTGTTAAAGAGCAAACCTTTAAAAGCAGTGGATGATATATCCTTTAGTATAAGAAAAGGTGAAACCTTAGGTTTGGTTGGAGAATCCGGCTGCGGTAAAACAACTGTGGGAAGGTCTATATTGCAGCTTTACAAACCAACAGGCGGAGAAATAATTTTTAATGGCAAAAAGATTGAAAGCAAAGAGTCTATAAAACATTTGAGGCAAAATGCACAAATGGTGTTTCAGGATCCATATTCTTCACTAAACCCTCGAATGACAGTCGGGGATATTGTGGGAGAGCCCTTGGATGTTATGAATATGTATAAGAGCAGAAAAGAAAGAGATACGAAGGTAAATGAATTAATGGAAATTGTTGGACTGTCAAGCGAACATGCTACTCGTTATGCTCATGAATTCTCGGGAGGGCAGCGTCAAAGAATAGGTATTGCAAGAGCATTAGCTGTCGAGCCTGAATTTATAGTGTGTGATGAGCCTGTATCTGCACTTGATGTTTCAATCCAAGCCCAAATTATAAATAAGTTTGAAGATTTACAAGAACAATTGGGACTGACTTATTTGTTTATCGCCCATGATCTCTTGGTTGTAAAACATATATCCAACAGAATTGCGGTAATGTATTTAGGAAGAATGATGGAATTAGCCCCTTCCGATGAATTGTATAATCATCCTCTACATCCTTATACAATTTCATTAATGTCGGCAGTGCCTATTCCGGACCCTGATTATGCAAGAAACCATCAGAGGATTTTACTTCAAGGCGATGTGCCCAGCCCCCTTAATATGCCTTCCGGTTGTCCTTTCAGAACAAGATGCCAAAGGGCAACAAAAGAGTGCGCAGAGGTTAGGCCTGAACTCAGAGAAGTAGCTCCCGACCATATGGTTGCATGTATTCATGTTTAGTAGAATAGGGACACACCTCTATGCAGGGATAGTCTTTGAAGGTAAGCATAGAGGAATGTCCCTGATTAGGGGGGACACATAAATGTCCCCGCTTTGAGTGATATTAATTTAAAAATTAATATATATTTTTAAGGAGGAAAGTTATGAAAAAAATTTTATCTTTAATTTTAGTACTGGCCATGGTGTTTTCATTAGCAGCATGTGGAAATAACCAACCACCGGCAGAGCCGGAAACACCAGAAACACCGGAAACACCGGAAACACCGGGAACATCGGGTATTGCAGATAGTATAACTTTGCATGTTGGTGCATATCCTGATACTATTGACCCGGCACTTAACAGTGCAGTTGACGGTGCTACTTATATAATCCATGCATTTGCAGGATTAGTAGGCTACCAACAAAAGGAAGATGGTTCTCTTGAACTATATGCTGATTTAGCAAAAGAATTACCTGTAGGTAAAGAGAGAGAAGACGGAAAGGTTGAATATGTATACGAATTAAAAGACGGTTTAAAATGGAGCGACGGCTCTGATTTAACAGCTCATGATTTCGTTTATGCATGGAACAGAGCAGCTGACCCTGTAACAGCAGCAGACTATGGATATATGTTTGAAGTTGTTGATGGCTATGAAGATGTAATAAATGAAGTGCCTGACGCAAAGCTTAATGTTACTGCTTCTGAAGACGGAAAAACACTGACAGTTGTTCTTCCTGTAGACGTTCCATACTTCAACGAGTTGGCAGCATTCCCGACATACATGCCTGTAAAGGAAGAAGTTGCTGAAGGAAATGATGCTTGGGCAACTACAGCTGATACTTACATTGGAAACGGGCCATACAAGGTTGTTGAATTCTCACAAAGCCAGCTGATAATGCAGAAGAATGAATATTATCATGATGCAGACCGCATAAAAACAAATGAATTAGTATTTGCATTTAATGATGATGATACTTCAACATTGGCAAACTTCCAGAACGGCTCATACTTGTTTATTGACCAAGTTCCAAATGATGAAATTAAATCATTGCAGGAACAATATCCTGATGAATTCTTTATAGAAGGACAGCTTGGAACATACTATGTTTCTTTCAACGTAAATGATGAAGCTTTCTCAGCCTTTGGTGAAGCTGACAAAGCGAAAATAAGAAAAGCTCTTGGTCTTATGATTGACAGAACTTATATAGTTGAAGAAATCGGCCAGGCAGGACAGGTAGAAGCAGCAGGTTTTGTACCTATGGGGCTAACAGAACCGGATGGAAAAACAGAATATATTGCTAAAAACGGTCCTAATGGGGACGGAGCAGGTTATTACAGCGTTGACCCTGATGATTATGAAAAGAATACCCAAGAAGCAGTTGCTTTATTAAGAGAAGTTGCTGAGTCATCAGGATTGTTCACTGTAGATGAAAATGGTGTAGTTTCAAGTGAATTCCCGACAATTGCATATTTAACAAATGAAGGAACAGGTCATGAAGCAATTGCCATAAATCTTCAAGCTACTTTTGCACAGTATGGAATTAACATGACAATTGAAAAACAAGAATGGGCAACATTCCTTAACACTCGTAAAAACGGAGACTATTCAGTTGCAAGAAACGGATGGTTAGGAGACTACAACGATCCTATATCATTCCTTGATATGTGGATTACAAACAGCGGTAACAACGACTCCCAATTCGGAAGAGGTGACCATGCAAATTATGCAGGTTACACTTACAAGGGAGAAGGCGGCAAAACTTGGGCAGAATCATATGATAAGATAATCAGTGAAGTTAAAGCTTCCAAGGATCCTGAAGAAAGATTTGCTTTAATGCACGAAGCAGAAAATATCTTAATGGAAACCGGAGCTATTTGCCCAATCTACTATTATACAGATATTTACATGAAGAATACAGACCTTGAAGGAGCTTTTGCAAGCCCGTTAGGATACAAATACTTCATGTATGCTTATGTAGCTGAATAAGATAATATACCATTTATAAGCCGGGAGAACTCCCGGCTTTTGTATGCTCTAACCCTATTTTTAAGAGTCTTTTCTTTTAGCTTAATCCGTAGTATAATGGTATAAGTAAAATGCAGGAGACTAAAATGAAATACAAGATGGTAGTATTGGATTTAGATGGTACACTTTTGAATGATGAAAAAATAATAAGCGACAAAAACGCCCATATACTTAAGGAACTTCACAAACAAGGAATACATATTGTTATAGCAACCGGCAGGAATTATTATATGGCTAAAGATTTAACCGATAGGATTAAATCTACGGAACCTGTAATATTAGCAAATAATGGGGCAATTGTAAGGTCTTATGCTGGTGATGAGTTTATCGAAAGTAATTATTTGGATTTTTCAACATTTGAACAAATATATGAATTAGGCATAAAGCATGATTTAAATCCTATAATTCATGTAGATGAATACAATCAAGGGTATGACCTTATTTACGAATGTGAAAATTACGAAGAAGTGTACTTAGGCTATATTAAGAAGGATTATGACAGGAGAAGACATAAGAAGTTTAAGACAGAAGAAATAAATAATATTTTATCGGTTTGTTACTTCAATGAGTACCAAAGATTAATGGAATTTAGAAATGAAATTGAAAAAATACCCGGTGAATTCAATATTATACTAAATCAAAACTTAAGCAGCTTATCTCTTTTAGAATTCCTTAATGTTAACGGCTGCAAATGGCGTGCCTTAAAAAAATATATCGATAGTCTGGGAATAGATGCAAGTCAAGTTATAGCTATCGGAGATGATAATAATGACATTGAACTTATTATAAACTCAGGGCTTGGAATTGCTATGAAAAATGCAACAGACTGCTTAAAAAACACTGCGGATTTGATTTCTAAATTTTCAAACAACGAATCCGGAGTATATTATGAATTGTCAGAGATATTCGAAATAAAATAAAAATATTTAAGCTTTGTACATATTTTCATTACTCCTAAAATATAATGTATTAATATTATGCGTTATTGAGGAGGAACTATGAGAATAATTACTGCAATAGCTTCAATTCTTATTATAATAGGAGCTTTAAACTGGGGTTTGTACGGAATATCAAAAATTGATATAGTGGAAAATCTATTTGGAGGCTGGAAGAATAGATTTGGTAGGATTGTTTATATTTTAATTGGTATAGCAGGATTATATTCATTGTTGTATGTAATTTTTGCTTGAAATTATGAGTTGACAAAAAACAAAACATGCTCATGCGGCATGTTTTTGTTTTTTGTCAACTTTACTTGAAGGGTGCCATTTTTGTCATTTTTTTCATCATGTTGCGGTGCTGCCAATTGTTTGTAACAAGCTCAGCAGAGCCCAAGGCAATATTTGCCAATCCGAATCCGATTAAACCATTACTGTAGGATTCCGGTAAATCCGTGTTTCTTAAAGCAACTCCTGTTGCAGTGACAACTGTGCCTAAAACAGTCGGAATTATTCCCTCTTTTATATGCATATGAAGCCTCCTATATTTAAATTTGTATTAATATTATTAACAGTAAAGCAAAAAATAATTTTATTAATTAATGGTAATTTTATTGATTTAATATACTAATTTAACTATAATAAAAAAAGAAAATGATATTAAAAGGGGAAAAATGAAATTATATAATGAATATTCAGATTATTTGAAATTAATGTATGGCCAAAAAGTTTATAAGCTTCCCATAAATATTCCATGTACCTGCCCTAACAGAGACGGAACATTGGGTTTTGGCGGTTGTACTTTTTGTTCCGATATAGGAACCGGTTTTGAAATGCTTAACAACTCATTAAGTGTAAAAGAACAGTTAAAGAGGAATATGGAGTATATTTCAAAAAAATATAAAGCCGATAAATTCATAGCCTATTTTCAAAACTTTACAAATACATATATGGATACAGAAAGGTTTAAGAATTATATAAATGATGCAATAATGGATAATATTGTGGAAATAGCCATATCAACAAGACCCGACTGCATATCTGACGAAAAGCTAAAGTTTTTGAGCGATATAAAAAAATTGCACCATGTTAACATTACAATTGAATTAGGTCTTCAGACGGTGAATTATCACACTTTAAAAAATATCAACAGAGGGCATACTTTGGCTGAATACATTGATGCAGTATTAAGGATAAAAAGGTATAACTTTGAAATTTGTACACATCTTATATTAAACTTGCCGGGAGATACCATTTTGGATACGGTTGAGACAGCAAAAATACTGTCTGTTTTAAAAATTAACCAGGTTAAAATTCATTCTTTGTATATAATGGACAATACCGAAATGGGAAGAGCATATAAGAATAATGAAATAAGAATTATATCAAAGGATGAATATGTGGAAAGAGTTGTTGTTTTTTTAGAGCACTTAGATAAAGATATTACGGTGCAAAGATTGGCAGGAAGAGCTCCTAAGGAAAACTCTCTTTTCGTGAATTGGGGAATGAGCTGGTGGAAAATAAAGGATGAAATATTGAATAAAATGGAGTCTGAAAACAGGTATCAAGGAAGTAAAAACAGATTTAATATTTGTAAAATCTAAAAATAAATGGTGTAAACATTTACTAGATGTGGTACAATATAATTGTAATATACTTTTATAAAATCAAAAAATAGGAGTGTGATTATTATGGTGCATTTAGTTTGTGGTCATAGCGGTACAGGCAAGACAAGAAGGATGATTGAAATGGCAAATAACGCTATTGACAAAATACACGGCAGGATGGTTTTTTTAGAAGCTAACAACAGACACATATTTGATTTAGACTACAGGATAAGATACATAAACACAAAAGAGTTTGGACTGACCAACGAAGATGAGTTTCAAGGTTTTTTATGCGGAGTTATTGCTACTGATTACGACATAGAGCAAGTATACATAGACGGCTTGTATAAAATAGCTAAATCAGGCAAGGAAAAATTAGAACCTGTAATAGAAAGATTAGATTATTTATCGAAAACATTTGATGTTAATTTTATTATAAGTGTAAACCATGATATTGAAGATATTCCGGAAGGATTGAGAGATAGAGTTATTAGTTGATTAGCATGCCGTCGGTTTGACCGACGGTTTTAATGTATGGAGACACAACTCTGAATGTACCCAAATTTAGGTTCTTGCTAAAAAAGTTCTTTTCTGTTAAAATAAGCGTTGTATGAAATTGGAAAGAGTGATTACATGAATTATTTTAAACCGAAAAAAACAATATTTGATGATTTTTTCGAACATAGAGATATGCTGATAATTCAGCATATGAATGGAGACATAAATAAAAAAGAATACTTAGAGCTTAATTATAAGTATATGCTTGAAAAAAACATTAAACCCTTCCAGCGTATCGACAGCTTTGAAAAAGGAATGTACAACTATCAATACTACAATATGATGGCAAAATACCACCGTATGATAGCACAGGAAATTAAAGATAAGGGAAAGCATATAAGCTACTACAGCAAATATATAAATGAAGCAGATTATTATTACAATGAAAAGGATAAAACCAGTTTTCGCCTGCTAAGATTTCTTCAATATGAAAATGTAGAAGCATATTTTATTAAAATGGAGTCATCATTATTAGAAGGTAAGCTTTACGAAATAGTTTTGAAGGATTTTGAATATGCCGTTCTTCATTCCAAGAGCTTGTGGCTTTTGGATGTCTTGAAAAAAGAAAAGGTATTTACGGAAAAAAGGAAGAAATCAATTATAGATTATTATGTAAATCAAAGATATTAAAATGTCCAATGGGGACGGTTCTCGGTGGATAAAAACCTATTAAGTTTGCGATACTTAAAGATTGTCCGGTAAGAACCGTCCCCTCTGGGCTATTAATAAGCATTTGCAATTATTTTTATAATATTATCAAGAGGTGTTCCTACTTCAATATCAAAGATTCCGCTTTGAAGCCTTGTATCTAGTTCAAGTTCAACACATCGTGTAAGAAACTCATCTTTGCTTTTTATCAGATTGTTGTTTAACAGAATTTCTGCTATTTGTGAAGGAAATGAACCTTGAGGAATGCTGATGGTAGCTATTACTCCGGCAGGTGTTTCGTCATTTGGTTCAGGCTCCGTAACCGGCTCCTTATCAGGGTCTGTATCAGGCTCGGGCTCTTCTTCTGCAGGTTCTGGTTTTTCTGCAACCGGTTGATTCACTATCGGCAGGTCTTTTATTATTTCTTTATCAATTCCTCGGCTGAACAACAAATCAAATCTCCATACCAATATAATTGTCATAACCAATATTACTGTTATAATCAATCCATAATCAGTTATGTTATATATTAAGTCTCTTAACGCATTTATTATCTTCTTCATTTGTCACCTCTGAACTTATTGCTCTATACATTGTAGCACAAAAATAACAAGCATACAATAACCACATTTAATAAAAAATTGCAAAATATGCAAATGCCAATGTACACATATGAAATATTTGGGTATAATAGGTATGGAACCCAATGGGGAACCCAGTGGGGACGGTTCTCAGCGGACAAAAATCGCCCCCTCCGGATAAGGAGAATACATGAAAGAAATAAGGATTACCAAAAATGAAGAAGGTCAAAGATTAGACCGATTCCTAAAAAAATATCTGAATAAAGCAAATTCGTCATTTATTTATAAAATGCTCAGGAAAAAGAACATAAAATTAAACGGTTCTAAAGCAGAGCCGGATACTGTTTTGAATAAGGATGATATAGTACAGCTTTTTTTGGCAGATGATACAATAGATAAATTCAGAGATAAAAAAACATTAAAAGAGACCGATATACATTTTGAAACGGTATATGAGGATGATAATATTTTGGTTGTGAATAAACCCATAGGTTTAAGCACTCAACCGGATAGGACAGGGATGAGAAATTTAGTTGATGAGATTAAAGTTTATTTGGATGCAAAAGAAGAAAATATCAGCTTTACCTTTAAGCCTGCCGTGTGCAACCGTTTGGACAGAAATACATCAGGTCTTGTAATAGCCGCAAAAAACTATAATGCCCTCAAGCAGACTAACAAGGCAATAAGAGAAAGAAAAATCAAAAAGTACTACCTGGCAAAGGTTCACGGTATTATAAAAGAAAACTTGGAGCTTAAGGATTATCTTATTAAAAACGACAATAAAAATATGGTTAAAATTATAAATGAATACAGGGAAAATTCTAAACCGGTCATAACCTATGTCCGTCCTTTGAAAACAGAAGGAAGGTATACATGGCTTGAAGTAGAAATCGAAACAGGCAGAGCCCATCAAATTCGTGCTCATTTAGCTTCCATAGGACACCCTCTTGCAGGTGACAAAAAATACGGGGTAAAAGATAATGAAAAATATCAGGTACTTCATGCCTATAAACTGCTGCTTGATGGTTTTGAAGGAAATCTATCTTATTTAAACGGAGTTGAAATTGTATCTGATATAGGTGAAAGAAAAATAATTAGGGAGGTATGAAATGAGAATAAGATTAGCTGATACTGATGAAGCAATTGAAGTTTATGAAAATGAAACATTGTACCAGATATTGATGAGGGTTTATAAGGATGATTATTTTAAATATTTGGGTGCAAAAGTAAATAATAAGCTGAAGGGACTTTGCAGCAGGGATTTTAAAAATAATGATAAAATAAAATTTATTGATATTACTAATCCGGATGGCCACAGAATTTACGTTCGCACCTTGTCATTAATTTATGTTAAGGCCTGCAAGGATATATATAATGATATTGATGTTTCTATAAATCATTCATTGAATAAAGGACTGTATACAGAGCTTCAATACAAGCATTTAATAACTAAAAAACACCTCAATGCAATAAAAGAAAGAATGCAGGAAATTATTGATGCAAAAAAAACCATTACCACTTATTTTTTAAGTGTTGATAAAGCAAGAGAGATATTTTCTGCCCAAGGTATGATGGATAAGGTTGAAATGCTAAAGTACTGGGATAAGGATTCAATAAGAGTGTATGAACTGGATGGATATTATGATACCTTTTACGGATACTTGGCTCCAAATACAGGATTTATCAATAAGTTTGATTTAAGATTGTTTTATCCGGGAATAATATTAAACTATCCCACTCGTGAATACAACTTTGAACTTCCCGAATATACTGAACAAAAGAAGCTTTCTAAAGTATTTAAGGAAGCAGAAGACTGGGGCGAAATAATGGATGTGGCATACGTGGGAGCTTTAAACAAAAAAATTGCCAACAGATCAATCAGCGATATGATTAGGATTAACGAAGCACTTCACGAAAAAAAGATAGCATATATTGCAGATGAAATTACCGGTGACAAAAACAAAAAAATAGTGCTCATTGCAGGACCTTCATCTTCCGGAAAAACAACATTTGCACAAAGACTGTCAATACAACTCAGGGTAAACGGTAAAAAAACATATGCTATTTCTCTTGATGATTACTTTATTGACAGGCATCTGACTCCCAAGGACGAAAACGGTGATTTTGATTTTGAATCTATCAAAGCTTTGGACTTGGAGCTTTTCAATGAGCAGCTTATAGATTTAATGGCAGGTGAAGAAGTTCAAATACCGGTATATAATTTCAAGGCAGGCCGCAGGGAATATTCAAGGGAACCGGTAAAGCTGACAAGTGATTATATTATTATAATTGAAGGAATTCATGGTCTTAATGATGAGCTTACAGAGAATATACCTGAAGTCAATAAGTTTAGAATATATATCAGTGCATTGACACAGCTTAACATAGACCGCCATAACCGTATTGCTACCTCTGATTTGAGGCTTTTAAGGCGGATAGTGAGAGATAACACTCATAGAGGAAACAATGCTTCAAAAACAATGGAATTATGGGATAACGTAGTTAAAGGTGCTGAAAGGTATATTTTTCCTTACCAGGAAAATGCCGATGCAATTTTTAACTCAGCATTGGTTTATGAATTAGGTGTCCTTAAAAAATATGCAGAGCCTATTATAATGGAAATCGATGAGGACAACAGTTTTTATTCCGAAAGGCAAAGGCTGCTGAAGTTTCTAAGCTACTTCCTGACCATCGAAGATGAAAGCGATATACCTAATACTTCGATATTAAGAGAGTTTATCGGGGGCAGCTGCTTCGAATGAAACTAAACTTAACATATGGGGTTAGGGCACCTTTACAAATCATTCAAATCAATTTTTCCTCTTTTCATTCCTACGGACAGACATAGTCCTATAGATATCATGTTTACAAGCATAAATGTTCCTCCATAGCTTATGAAAGGGAGAGGAATTCCTGTTACAGGCATTAATCCCATGGTCATTCCAATATTTTCAAAAATGTGGAATAAAAGCATGGCGGTAATGCCTGTTACTATTAATGAACCAAACATATTGGCAGCATTTCTTGCGATTCTTATGAGTCTGTATAACAAGATTGCATACAGGCATAAAAGAATCAATCCTCCCATAAGACCTAATTCTTCGCCTATTACAGCAAAAATGAAGTCTGTTTCCTTTGTCGGAAGATATCCTAATTGATTCTGCACGCCCTTGTACAAACCTCTTCCATAAATCATTCCCGAGCCTATGGCAGTTTTTGATTGTATTACTTGGTAGCCTGTGTCATCAGGGTCTAATTCGGGATAAAAGAAGGTTACAATTCTGTCAAAGCGATAATCATCTCCTAATGTGTAATCTTCCATTATTTGAAAAAATATAATGATTCCTGCAATAATCAGTATTAAGCCGATAATCAAAATAGTCAGCACATATTTTCTGTCAAGACCGGCAATATATATCATTATTGCAATAAAAAATACAAATACCAAGGCTGTTCCCAAGTCAGGCTGCATTAAAATCAATGCAACAGGTAAAAATGCAAATAAGAGGACTTTTAGCAAGACTAAAGGATGGTTAATATTTTCTTTATTAATATCAATAAACTTAGATAAAGAAATTATTACACCAAATTTTGCAATTTCAGAAGGCTGAAACACTAT
>JAAYPY010000010.1 GCA_012519555.1 Tissierellia bacterium
TATTTGTTGGGAATATGAATATCAAGATATTAAAGAAAGAAGTAAGAAAAAGCCTTCGTTAAAAAAGGCATTTGGCACCACAATTTTAAGTTAAAAATTATTGCAAGAACAACGGCAGATAAAGACCTGCCGTTGTTTACATAATTAGATATTATGTATATATATTGGTATGGGAATTTTATCATATACTTTTTTACAATTAGTGGTACAATATAAGTATAATAGGATTTTAAAAGGTATTATAACTATTTCAAAAAAAGGAGGAACTAAAATGAAAAAGGTAAAGGTTGCAAAAGGCATATATTTGTTAACCATGAATGTAAACGACATGCTCTTTGAAGGAATCTGGGAGATTGCCAATGGCGTAACATTGAATTCTTACATAGTTAAAGGAGAAAAAACTGCAATCATAGACGGAGTAATAGGATGGGACGGAGTTCCGGAAACATTGTATAGTAATCTTGAAGAAATAGGGGTAGACCCTAAAGACATAGATTATTTAATAGTAAATCATATGGAGCCCGATCACTCCGGATGGATCGAAAACTTTGAAAAGATAAACAATAAATTTACAATTTTATGTACAGATAAAGCAGCAAAATTAGTATCTTCTTTTTATAACAATAAAAGAGTTCAAATAGTACAAGAGGGAGATAGCTTAGACTTAGGTAACGGTAAAATATTAAGTTTTCATCCTGTGCCTAATGTACATTGGCCTGACACAATGTATACTTATGAGTCAGAAACAAAAACATTGTTTTCATGTGATATGTATGGTGCTTTTGGCAGTATGGGAGAAAATCATTTTGATGATGAAATGACTTTGGAAGAGGTTGAATTTTTCGAAAGTGAAGGTATCAGATACTATTCAAATGTAATGACCACATTTACATCCATGGTAAAAAGAGCCATACAAAAATCAAAGGAATTTGATATAAATATTATAGCCCCTGGACACGGTCCCCTATATAGAAAGGCACCCCAAAAGATAATTGATGATTATACACGTTTCAGCCAATATGCAACGGGGGCAGGCAAAAATGAAGTCAGCATATTGTGGGGCTCAATGTACGGCATGACTGAAAAAGCAGTAAATTTTGCAGAAAAAGTGCTAAAGAGAGAGGGAATTAAAGTAAATAAGCTGAAAATGCCCTTGGAAAGCGACAGTGAAATGATTGCCACTGTATTTAAATCTGCAGCTGTGATAATTGCTGCTCCAACCTATGAATACAAGCTGTTTCCACCGGTGGCAGCTGCAATAGATGAGTTGGGAAGGAAAAAAATATCCGGAAAGACTGCCTTCAGATTCGGTTCTTATGGATGGTCAGGAGGAGCAGAAAAAGAGTTAAAGGAAATAATAGAGAGAAATAACATGAAGTGGGATTTTTTGGAATCCGTTGAATTTGAAGGCTCTCCCACTGAAGAAGATTTGAAAAAAATCGAAGAAAAAACTTTAGAGCTGATAAATAAAATGAAGGATAAAATATTGGGAGGGGTGACACCTGGCCAAATATGAAGGGGCGGTCCTTGACCACCCTAATTCTTTTTAAGGTAACACACCTATTGTTTGGATAAGTAAATGAAGCTGATATCTGCATCCAAAAATCGCTGCATTTCACGGCTTCTGTGTAAGGGTTCAAATATATCAATGAACAAGGTATGAACAGCTTCCCAAGCAAAAACCCAACCGCCAATCAGTAAGCTTTCAAGCAAGACCCTTGAAACAATTGTTTTTAGTTTAACGTCCATAAATAAACCATATGAAGTTAAAAGCACTAAGGATATAAAAATCAAGATTATTGACATTCTCAGGAATCTTTTTATTTTACGATTTTCTGAACGCTTTAAGGAACGATAGTAGTTTCTATAACTTATACGAATTTGCTCTTCCTTTTCTTCGATTCTGTCAACCGTATTTATGGAAAAGGCAATTTCCAGCTTTTTATTTAAAGGGATTTCTTCTGAACATATGTCAAAAAACTCTACCAATTCAGAATTTATATCTCGTTTCTTAAAAACAGCATTATCCCATTCATGAAAAAACTCAAGATAATTATTTAAAGCAACATCAATAATGATACGGTCGGTATCCTTGTTCTTTCTGAACAACATTTCATATTGATTTGACTTTTTCATTATGCCCACCTCATTTGTATTCATTATAACATACCGATTATACCTGTAAATATATGATTTTGAAAGTTAAGGAAAATATTATTCAATGAGATATATTTCATTAATTAAATTAAATATGATTCTAATGATACATTAATAAATTTTTTATTTGCCCTTAAGCCTCTTTTGCCATAATTACTTCATATATAGGAGGAATTATGAAAAAAAAGTATGTTTATATCGTTCTTACAAAGACAAATACGGTATTATCAAATCTCATCCGTTTAATTAAACACGATGAATACACACATGCTTCCATATCCTTAGATAATGATTTAAACACTATGTACAGTTTTGGCAGGAAACATGCATACAATCCATTTATCGGCTGCTTTGTTAAAGAGAATTTATATAAGGGAGTATTCGGATTTCATGATAAGCTTAAAGGACTAGTATTGGAGGTTGAAGTAACAGAAGAACAATATGACAAGGTAAGGCAATTATTATATGAATTCATTTCAAACAGCGATAACTATAAATATAATTATTTAGGACTTATAAACAGTTTGTTTGATAAAGAATCATGTTGTGAAGACAGATTCTTATGCTCTGAGTTTGTATATTATATTATAAACAAGAGTGGGATTGCAGACCTTGATAAACCGAGAAACTTAGTTAGACCTCAGGATTTATTAGATATTAAGAGTGTCATTGTTTTTAAAGGAAACTTGAAAAACAGTCAAATTAAAAAATACAATAGAAATAAATTCACAAATAGATATGCAGACATGGTAAAAAGACTTGAGGAACTTTATATGTTACAATAATTTTTTGAGTTTCATTATATAGATACGGCATAAGCCGTTGGATAAGGTTGACTAAGATATTATTTTAACAACGCAAATTCGTATCCTTCGGAGATTAAATATTCTATAACATCGGGGAGTACATCTGCAGTTACTTGTTTAGTATCCGAATCATGCATGAGCACAATTATTCTATCCTTATTAATAATTGTTTCTTTCAGCCTTCCCATTAGAATTTCTGGAGTTGGGTTTAAATATTCTGTATCGCCTGTAAGCGCATTCCAGTCAACTGCAATATATCCATGCTCGTTTAAAACACTCATATACTGTCTTTTATGGCTTTCAAATGAGCCGCCGGGGAATCTAAATAACCTTGAGGTGAAATCTTCTCCTAAGTGTTTCTTTATAGTATTTTCTGTCATTAATAATTCGTTTGTAAAGCTTTCTTCACTTTCCAGCAACAAATCAAGCTCATGAGAATATGAATGAATGCCTAGGGAATGTCCTTTTTCTACTAAATCGACTAAAATGCTGCCGTTTTTTTCACACATACTGCCTAAAACAAAAAAAGTGGCTTTAATGCCGTAGTTATCTAAAACAGTAAGTATTTCAGGTGTAACAATTTCAGAGGGACCGTCATCAAATGTTAAAAAGGCTAACTTGCCTTTTTCATAAGAACGAATATCCTCAACATCTATACTTAAAAATTCATTATTTTCGTTTTCATCTAAAGCATTGTCATCGTTTTTATTTAAAATATTATCTTCGTTTTTAACAATAATAATGTCATCAAGCTCCATTATTTCATTGTTATAAACAGTGGTTATTCTTTCATTATCCAATTCATATGCTTCAGATACCGGCTTATCTAAATATATAGAGCTTGACAATTCATTTATATCATCATTTGCCATGGCTAAATCCTCATTTGCTACGGCAATGCCTCTTAAGCTTACTATTACAGATAGGCATATCAGCAGATTAAGAGATGCTAAAACAATTTTTCCGCGTTTGGTCAATCTATAACCATGCATTGCATCACCTTCTCTATTTTTCTTGGGGATTTATAAACGCCAAGATATTATTTATTTTTTCCATTTCATATTTAACAATAAAATCTTGTTCGGTTTGAAGGCTTTTCATATTATCAATTGCTTTTTTAAAGTTGTTTATTTTTTTATTTAGTTCAGATATTTCATTTTCAAAGTTTAAAATAATTTCATTGGATTCATTAGTGAACGATTGAGAAAAGTCTCTCAGGCAATTCAATTTATCATTTCCATCTTTTATCAAGCTTTCAACTTGAACATTTGAAGAGGCAATTATATTCAGTATGGATTCTCTTTTAACATCTGTAGGAAGGTAATCGGGCAACGCTTTCTGAAAACTTTCTACAATGGACAAAGATTGAATCCCTTCAGAATTAACGTTATAGTTTTTATAGATTTCTTCTATTTTTAACAACCTTTTTTTATTGACAGCAGCAATCGGATCTGCTGAAGTTTCCACTGTTTTTGCAGGTTGCACTTCTGTTATTGGTTTTTCTTTTGTTTCAGATTCGATTTCTTGATTTTCTAATTGAGGCTTCTCCGTTTCAATCGGTTTAATTTGATCCGCTTCCTTAACAGATTCTTCATAATCTTCATTTTCGATTTTCTCAATAAGACCTAGCTTCTCTAAAATAGACCTTCTCTCCATTGGCGCACTCCCCTGTTATTTTATTACAAATATATCAATTATAATAACATGTTATTAAAAAAATGTCAATAAATATGATAATTTGTCGAACAGAAAAACTTTTGCAATTTAAACTAAATTATATGTTTAATATGGAAAAATGCATATGCTTATGATAAAATATATTAAATTATTTTAATGGAGTATTCAGATGAAATTTATTTCTTCAGATAATTTAAAACCCGGTATGGTTTTAGCAATGGATTTGGTTTTATATAACAAATATAACTTCAAAACACTTCTTCTTAGAGAAGGTTTGGAACTTAACCGCTCATATATCAGTAAAATCTGCTCTAATAATATCTCAGGTGTTTATATTAAAAATGAAGAAGCAATAAATATATTAAAAAAAAATATAATAAGTGAAGAATTACTAGTGGATGTTTTAACAAAAATAAAGGATATTTACTATAATTATAAATTAAAAAACCTTGTTTTTGACAGAAGAATGCTGTCGCAAGCATTAAATTTAGCCGATTATTTAATAGAAGAAACAACCTTAACAAATGCGCTCTTGTACAGGGTGTTGGAATATAACAACAATGAGGATTACATGTTTCAGCATATTATTAATGTTGCCATACTAAGCATATCCCTAGGTGATTCTTTGGAGATAAGTCCGTATATGCTTCATGAATTAGCCATGGCAGCACTGCTTCATGACATGGGCTTGCTGCATGTTCCGGTGGAAATAATGGAAAAACCGGATAGTTTGGCCGGCGATGAGCTCAAGATAATTAGAGAGCATCCGGCCAATGCAGTAAAAGCAGTGAGCAGTTTTGTTTCTAATGATGTTCTAATGGGGATTCTAAGCCATCATGAGCGTATAGACGGAAGCGGTTATCCTTATGGTCTTAAGGGAGAGCAAATTCATTTATTTGGGAGAATATTAGCGGTATGTGATGTTTATCAATCTTTAAAAAAATGGACTCCGCAACAAGCCATTCAATATTTATCAGAGAAAAAAGGTATTGAGTTTGATGCAGATATAGCAGAAATATTCTTGAAAAACATAATAGTATATCCTGAAGGTCATTATGTTAAGCTAAATAATGGTAAGACTGCAATAGTAGTAAAAAATAACCCAGATGACTGTTTAAGACCTGTTATTCAAATATTAAATCCGGATGACAGCTTAGGAGAAGAAGTGAATTTATTGGATATCGAATACAAGAATGTTGAAATTGCGGATAAAGGACACAATTTCGAATATATAGTAAGTGCATGTCTTTGTGGGGAAAAAACAAGATATGATGGAAAGGTGTTTGTTAACGATAAAATCAAAGGATTAGTTGACCAAGGAAAAGCAATAATGGTATGTCCGGAACTGGCAGGCGGATTAAAGGTTCCTCGGCTTCCCTGTGAAATTAATAATGGAAGAGTAGTTAATATTACTGCGGATGATAAAACGGAAAATTTTGTGGATGGTGCTTTTAAGACATTGGAAACAGCAAAAAAGTACGAAATAAAAAAGGCAGTATTAAAGGAAAAAAGCCCATCTTGCGGCAGTAAATACATATATGACGGTACCTTCACAAAGTCATTGATTCAAGGACAGGGAATAACAACCAGACTTCTTCGATTAAACAACATAGAAGTAATAAGTGACGAAGACTTTTAAGAAAAAAACTAATAGGAAAAATCCTGAATCATAAAAAACCGGCACTTCATTTTGGTTATGAGCTGCCGGTTTTTGTTTTTTTGTCGAATGGTAATTATCTGTCATACCCCTAAATATTTTATAAATATAACGAAAAATATGATACAAGAAAATATTAAAAGTAAATTTTAGGAGGATTATATGCACACGAAGTATTTAAAAAGAATTATTGCTTTTGTAATCTTATTGTCCATGGTGTTTACCACAGTTGCCATGGCCATGCCATATGGACAGGCAAAAAAACTTATCAAAAACAGGTGCAACTGGGAGGATGTTCAAAAATTTGTTAAAGGAAAGGGCATAATGAAGGGATATCCCGATGGAAAGTTCTATGAAAATCATAATGTTAAACGTGCCGATGTCATTGTAATGATTGACAGAGCATTTAAATTAAGTGCATTGATAGATTACATCAATAAAGATTATAAGGATATATTTGATGATGTTGTAGATGAAAATGAATACTATTTTCATGCAATATATATAGCTAAAGCTCTAGGTATAACCAAGGGCAAGGGAAACAATAAATTCCACCCGAAACATTCAGTTACCATTGGTGAAGTAATACTGCTCATAGAGCGAGCTATGGGAAAAAACAAACACTTTGAATTCGACGAGGATATTGATTTAAGCGAAAATTATAGGGAGCTGGTTGGAGAGGGCAAAGATTTGGATGATTATGCTACCAGAGGCGAGATAGCTGCCATGCTTTACTATGTTTTAACAGGAAGCAAATATGATTCGGAGTCTGAAATTGAATATAATCTCAAAACAATAGCACGTACAATAAAAGAAGATGAAATTTTAAGATTTGATGATGAATATGGAAAAAAGGACAGCTTAATCGAGTCTATTGAAGATAAGGTTGACGATTTGGAATATGTTCAGTTTACAAAGCCGTTAAACGAGAACAACACCTTCTTATATTATGAGTATGATAGCAGCAGCCGTTCTAATTCATTTGTAACTAACGGCAACAAATACTATGTTAACCCCAGCAGAAGACAAATGTCTCTGTCAGAAGTAACCATTGTGCCTAAAATTAGCGGCGTCTTAGAAATAGAATATGTGGCATATGATGATGAAGGAGATTCATATAAAGGTATAATTGAAATCACTGTTGAAAATGATAATGAATTGGTTGATATTGAATTTACGGGATATGAAAACACTCCTATAAACTTTAGAATTTCAAAGTTTAAAGAAGTGTTTAACAAAGAATTTGATTACAGCTCAAATGATAAAATAAGTTTTGAACTTCCTGATGGGAAATTCGGTAGCTTGTATTTTGATAAAGATGGAAACGGCAAGTTAAGAAATTCAGAAAAGATAGAAGCAAAAAATTCATTTGCTTTAAAACAAATGAATCTGATATACTTCTATCCTGCTCAAAACTATGTTAATGAAAAAGCTCCGATTGTAATTGAATACACTGTTCAAGACAAAGATAAGAACCTCTATGAAGGAAATATAAATATCACAGTAAAGTCTCTCCTTGATACCTTAACAATTGATCTGGAAGATGATGATTTTGGCCAAGAAGTGTCGGACCACTTGGCGGAATTTGATGATTATGATTTTGAGACAATTATATTCGAGAGACTTAACAAGGATGATGATTACGATTTACATTTTGAAGGCAAAACAAGGTCATTAATCGGAAGAGGATTGGATATTGATGAGCTAAAAGATCTAGTGTTTAACCCTGATAAAGATTTTGACGGAACTAGATTAACATACACAGTGACTACAAACGATGGACTAAAATTCACAGGATTAGTTATAGTTGAAAGCGACCATTAAAATGAATTTAATACAGTTAAAGGCTGAGTTTGATACCAAACTCAGCCTTCGTCTATGATAAGCACAAAATTAATTATTTTATTGATTTAAATCAATTTATTTTTTTATAAAATTTGGTACACTATAAACATAAGGAAAAAGAAATTAAAGAAAGAAGGGAGAAATATGGCAATATTTAATGAAACAGTTAAAAAACTTATTCCGACATTGGAAAAATTCGTACCGATTGTAGCACGGGTTCATGGAGAGCATCACCCGGAATTCCATGATGTTCGTAAAGTGTTTGATACAATCAATGAGAAAGTAAATGAAGCAGGAGCAGAAAAACCCGAGCTGAGCAAGGAATTCACAAAGCTGCGTGAAATAACAGATAATTACACCGTCCCAGGTGATGTGTGTGAAAGTTATGAAGCAGTATATAAAATGTTATCTGAGTTAGACGAATCATACAAAGCTTAAACAGGAAGTATCCCTCAAAAATTTTGAGGGATAAATTTTAGCAAATTTGCAATAATCGGAAATTGGGCATTTGGAACATATTTTTATTGCAAATCGTCTTAATAATAAATCAAAGAAAAGAGGTGGAAAAATGAAAAATAAATTACTTAAAAACATTATCTTGACAGTCGCCATAAGCTCACTGGTTGCAATTCCTGTTTTTGCTCAAAATATAAAGCTCATATCAGCACAGGATATTATTCCAATCAGCCATGTGTTTAAGCATTGGGCTGAAAGCTATGCAGAAAAGCTGTCTGTTAATTACGATTTAGAAGATATTTTCAAGGATAAAGACCTTGATGATCATATTTCGGCAGAAGACTTTAAAAATGCAGTTAACCTGACAATTGACAAAGATTATGCAGATACTCCTCAAGTAACAAGAGAATTAATAGTTAATGAACTTGCAAAAATTTGGGCTGAAAAAACAGGCAGTAATTTAGAAAATATTCCTATAGTAATGATGTTGGTTTATTCGGATACCGATGATATAGATGCAGAATACCAACATGGTGTTTATGTTGCATACTGGAGCGATATAGCAAAAGGCAGAGTAATAGATGAAGGAAGGATATTTGATCCAAAAACAGATGTTACCTACGGAGAGTTAGCAGTACTAATAAACAATACAATAAATGCAATAGAAAAGGAAAATACAGTTCAGCCGATTGCAGAAGGCAGATATGAAACTAAGGGCAGTTATGAAATAAAAGATGACAAGGTGATATTTGACTTCCAATTAATGAGTCATTACACGGAAGCACAGGAGTTGATGTTTGGCTCGGGACAACAGTTCGAATTAATTATCACAAATGAAGACGGAGATGAAGTATACAGATTCTCAGACGGTAAATTCTTTACAATGGCTCTTGTATATAAAACCCTTAATCCCGGCGATTCGTTTAAATGGCAGGATGAGTGGGATATGACCAACAAAGATGGAGAAAAAGTAAACTCCGGCAATTATAAAGCCGAAATCAAAATATTAGTCATAAGCGAAGATGACGGAAAAATAAATGACGAAGAGCTTACAACCTTATTGGAGTTTTCACTAAATAATGATGTTAGAGAAGAAGGTATTATCAAACCGGAGAATGCCAAAAAAATCATAGAGGAAACAGCAAATGAGCTGATAAGTGCACTGAAAAATAAAGATGCAAAGATAATTACAGATTTTGTGCATCCGGAAAAAGGTGTCAGATTTACACCTTATACGAGAGTTTCTGCGGAAAATGATTTGATAGTATGCAAAGAAGATATTTTGAGCTTTTTCGAGGATGAAAACTTATATGTTTGGGGTTATTATGACGGCAGCGGCGAAGAAATTAAGCTGACACCGGACCAATATTATGAGAAATTTGTTTATTCCGAAGATTTTATTAATGCAAAAGAAGTTGGATACAATGAAGTGCTGACAAGCGGAGATATGATTGAAAATCAATTTGAAGTCTATAAAAATTCAATAATTGTAGAATACCATATACCTGAAATAGACCCCCAGTTCCAAGGCCTTGATTGGCAGAGCCTCAGATTGGTATTTGAAGAATTTGAGGGTAACTGGAAATTGGTCGGCATAATTCATAATCAATGGACCATATAGTTACAGCAACAAAAGGAAACTCCGGAGAGTTTCCTTTTAACTATGGATATACTTTATGATTTTATCTTTCATATGATGCTTAAAGTCTTCATGTGGTTTTTCAACAAAGAACATGGAAAAACCTCCTAATCCCACATGGGTTCCAACCGCTACCCCCATCTGCATAATATATATGTCACCCTTAAAGTTGGCTTTTAAAAGCAATGCTTTCAGATTTTCAGCCTTATTAATGTCGGATGTATATCCGATAATAACAAAATTAGTTTGCTCATAATCTACACGATTTAA
>JAAYPY010000090.1 GCA_012519555.1 Tissierellia bacterium
AATGAAGCATTTGATATTTATCGCCGCATATGTCCTTCCTATACCGAAGAAATCAGCGAAATTCACAAAACTGAACCCTATGTTTACAGCCAAACCATCGGAGGGCGTGGAGGTTTTTCACCGGGTGAAGCTAAAAACAGCTGGCTCACCGGTACCGCAGCCTGGTCCTTTGTAAATATAAGCCAGGCAATATTGGGAATTTACCCTGATTATGACGGTTTAATAATTAAACCCTGTCTTCCGGATGAAATTAAATCATATAAGGTTCGGAGATATTTTAGAGGGAAGATGTACAATATAGAAGTAGAAAACTTAGGATGCGGAAATACTAAAACAAGGATTGAGATTCTTTAGCTTATTACCGTAACATCTTAAGCACTATCAAACTTATTAAAAAATTAACCGTTGATTTCTCAACGGTTAATTTGTAATATAAGGTTAATAAGTCTCAACAGACATTTCAATATCTGTTATGTACTATCTGCAGCATCCTCTGCCGAAGAAACTATTTCCTCCTAACAGGAAAAATATAATCCCTAAGATGATTAACCATTCAAGCCAATCATTAGATCTGTCATCATAGCAACCAAAATTTGCAGCTTTTACTTCATCTGACATATAATTCACCTCTCTTAATTTATAGTTTAATATATGTCAGATAAAAAAATATGTGATGGCTTAGATTTGCGAATTTACTTTTTATTCAAAAATTTTTTGTTTATTACATAATTTCTATGGTTGAGCAAACTTTTTCAATCAGTTCTTGAACATTTAGATTGCTTTCAGACCTTTTGATATTTTCAAGCTTAGGATTAATTAAGGGGTGTGTGGGTGCAAAAACAGAGCAGCAGTCATCATAGGGAAGGATTGAAGTTTCATAGGTGCCTATTTGTCGTGCTATTTCTATTATTTCAGACTTATCCAATCCCACTAAGGGTTTAAGAATAGGCATATCGATTGCATTTTCTATAACAGCCATTGACTTCATTGTTTGGCTTGCAACTTGACCTAAACTTTCGCCGGTAATAAGCATATCCATTTTGTTTTCTGATGCAATTTTCTCAGCAATGCGCATCATAAAACGCCTTGCCAATATGGTAGTTTCTTCTTCTCTGCAAAATTCTCTTATTGCTTTGTGTATTTCAAGCATATTAATACTGTACAGTTTTATTTTCCCACAGTATTCTTCAAGTTTTTCTTTCAATTTCATAACTTTTTCATTTGCTCTTTCAGATGTAAAAGGGTATGTGTGAAAATATAGTGCATTTATCTCAACACCTCTTTTAGCTATCATATATCCTGCTACAGGACTGTCGATTCCGCCGGACAGTAAAAGCAGCGCCCTTCCGTTTGAGCCTATGGGCAGGCCTCCCAAACTTTTAATTTTCTCTGATGATATGTAACAACTTCTCTTAATGTCAATAAAGATTTCCACATCCGGAGCATGTACATCAACTTTTACAGAGCTGATCTTCTCCAAAATTTTTCCCCCCACTAAAGCACTGAAGTCCATAGATTTAATGGGGAAATTTTTGTCGGTCCGCTTGGTCCTTATTTTAAATGTTTTTATATCCTTCTTTTTCAAAAGATATCTAAATAGTTCAATTGTTTTATCAATAATTATGTCAACATCCTTGCTTGTTTTAATTGAGGGGCTGATATTTGATATGCCAAAAATCTTTCTTACCTTTTCAAGAATTTGGTCCATATCTTCTTCATTTTGCGTTTCAACATACACCTTGCCTGAATCCTTGTATATGGAAACATGCTTGTAATCTTTAAGAGCATATTTAATTTTCTCAATTAATTTTTGCTCGAATGAGCCTCTGTTTTTTCCTTTTAAAAATAATTCTCCAAAACTTACTGCCGCTATATTGTACATATTATCCTCTCTTTGTTATGCTTCTAATATCATTTACCGATTGTTTAATATTATCAATTACATATTTTACTTCATCAAAGGTGTTAAAATAACCCAAACTTATGCGTATCGCTCCTTCCCGGTATTCCTTGTCAAGTTTAATGGCTTCCAAAATCCTGTTATCTCTTGCTTTAGAAGAGCATGCAGAGCCGGTGGATACATAAATATCTTTGCCCTCCAAATAATGTACTAATACTTCTCCCGGCACATTTTTAAAGGATACATTTATAATATGCGGGGCTCCGTCCTTTGGGTTGTTGAACTTTATATCCTCAATCTCTTCTTTTAATCTTTTCATATATATGTCTTTTAGGTGGCAGAGTCTCTTAACTTCATCATCAAAACTGTTGAACATAAGCTCACAAGCTTTGCCAAATCCTATAATTCCTGAGGTATTCTCGGTTCCTGAGCGAATTCCTCTCTCCTGACCTCCTCCAAAAATCAGTGGAGCCATCTTCAATGGGTGGCGGATGTACAATCCTCCAACTCCCTTTGGTCCGTGGATTTTGTGGCTGCTGAAGGTTAAGGTATCAATAGGAGTTTTACGAACATCTATCTTAATTTTCCCGTAAGATTGAACTGCATCAACATGCAATCTTGCATTTTTGTTTTTATCTTTAATGACAGAAGTTATTTCATTCAGCTCCTGTACTGTGCCTATTTCATTGTTAACATGCATTATCGATACTAAAAGGGTCTTATCATCGACCATGTCATCAAGGTCTTGAGTATTTATTTTTCCGTTTTCATCCGTACCAAGGTACTTAACGCTGCATTTGTCTTCGAATTGTTTAAAAACATTAAATACAGACGGATGCTCAATTTTAGTGGTAATAATATTGTTATGCTTATTAAGGCTAGACAAATGTCCGAAAATTGCAATATTATTGCTTTCCGTACCTCCTCCCGTAAAATAAATTTCCTCTGCTTTTGCACCTATCAATTTAGCTGAAGACTCCCTGGCTTCTTCAATTTTCTTTTCAACCATAAGTCCCATTCTATGCAGTGAAGAAGGATTGCCGTAATAATTTTCATTTGCATCTATTACTTCTTTTAATACTTCATCTCGTACCTTTGTTGTTGCACTGTTATCCAAATATATCAGCATATCTACCTCTCAGTTTTGTTATCTTGCTATATTTCATACCCAAATATTTGCCGTCCTAAGCGACAGTGAAGGATCTCACAGTTACTTTGTCGTAATACGGCGAAAATTGTAAAAAATGCTTGCATATTGTTTTCATGTTTGCTATAATAATTGTGGTTATCCCCCCCGATAACCGAATATATTCCCAATACCCCTTTTATGCATATTAATGCTTCACAACAATGGCCACCAGGCCATTGTTGTGTTTATGATTTTTCAATCTCTTTCCTTACCTCTCTTAAATACAGTTCCGACACCTTCTTTACAATTTCATTTTCTGAAGAATTAAAGACTGTATTATCAATGGTTTTTATAGGCAGTACATCATTTGACGTTCCAGTTATGAATGCTCCGTCGAAGTCTTCTATCTCATCAAATCTGATTATCCTTTTTTCAATTTTAATTCCATTTTCCTCACAAGCACTGACAACTTCGCTTCTTGTAACGCCTAATAAAACTGATGAATCCGGTGAGGTTATGAGTTTATTTCCCTTAACAAAAAATATATTTGACTTGCTCCCTTCGCTTATTGTGCTATCTTGATTTATCAGTATAGCTTCAAAAGCATTTTTTTCTTTAATAATTCTGCTTACAATATCTTTGAGTTCTTTTTGATATAACTTAATATTTGGATTAGCTCTTTCCATTTTTACCGTAACGGTATGTATCCCTTCACTGAATTCTTCCTTTGAAGGATAGTAACTTTCAATAAAATAAAAGAGTGTAACAGGTTTTTTATCATAAAAATATGAAACTCTTATGTTTAAATTTTTATAGGGATTTACTTTTATGAGCAATTCTGTTGAATTCTTGAATTCTTCATAATCCAATTTACCCTTTATCCCGCTTAATCTTATGCTTTCATTCATTCGAAGGAAATGTTCCTTTAAAAAAATAGGCTTTCCATCGATGACTCTCACTACCTCATATATTTTAGCATCAACTATTAGCAGCTCCGTTTCTTCCTTAGTAATTATTTGATTATTCTTCACATTTTTCTCGGATAATATTTTTATCATATTGTCTTCCTTTCAGAGTAAATTATTTTTTATATCTTCTGCAGTCTTGATTTTTTTGAAATGTTTCCAATGGTCCGGAAATAATTTCAAATATGTAAATTGGCAAAACCTTGAGTCTATCAGCAAAACCGTACCTTTATCTTCTTCTGTTCGTATAACTCTGCCTGCTGATTGGAGAATTTTGTTGAAACCCGGATATTTGTATGCAAAATCATAACCGGAATTCATTTTATCATCAAAGAATGCTTTTATTATATTTCTTTCAAAAGAAATCTGCGGTATTCCGGTACCTATTATAACTGCCCCTATTAATTTTTCAAGGGGTAAATCAATTCCTTCGGAAAAAACACCCCCTACGACAGTGAACAGTACCACATTGCGCTCATTTTCAAATCTGTTTATTATTTG
The DNA here is from genome assembly GCA_012519555.1 of Tissierellia bacterium. Classification (GTDB taxonomy): domain Bacteria; phylum Bacillota; class Clostridia; order Tissierellales; family Sedimentibacteraceae; genus Sedimentibacter. The sequence goes on from JAAYPY010000090.1 coordinate 4,496, forward strand.
TTTTTGCTCATCTTCCTTTATTCCCTGACTTTGAACCGTAATGTCGGATGTATCATATAAGGATTCATAAATTGAATAAACCTTGTTCATAAAATGATAAGACGGGAAAAATATCAGATAATTACCTTTTCTTTCTGTTATCAATGCATTGATATATTCACATGCCTTTTCAATATTTGTATCCCTCATTGTATATTTCATAGATATATCAGAAGTTATCATCAAGTTTAAATTTTCTCTCTTAAAGGGTGAACTTATTTTTAGTATATAGTCATCCTCTTCACCCCCTAAAATATATCTGAAGTATTTTAAGGGAGTCAGGGTTGCGGAAAAGAAAATTGATGACCAGGCTTTTTTTTCAATTTCCTTCAATATATTAGAAGGATCAATCAAAAATAATTTCACCATTGTTTTATTATTAGCTAAATCAGCATAATAACAAAAATTATCATCGGCAATTTCCGATATTTTTATAAAAAATGCACTCTTAAAATATATATCCGTAAGCTCATCCGGAACTTTTTCGCCTTTTTTATCGTTGAAGTACTTCTCAGCCTTAACCGTGAATTTTCTTAAAGAATTTATCAATTCTTCGGGAGGCTTATGTAAAATTCGTGCTTTATCAGTATTCTTTTTAATATCTATAAATTTCTTGTTAATATTGTATAATTCTTTGCTTAAACTTTTCTCAGCTTTCATCATCTTGTAAACTTCATAAAATTCTTCCTTGATGATTTCCGGAGAATACATATTTCGTGCCCGGTCTTCAAGATTGTGCGCCTCATCAATCAGGAGTATATCCTTGTCCTTATTAAAAACATCCTCTCTCTGCAAGGCAACTTTAGGATCGAAATAATAATTGTAATCGCATATAACAATATCAGACATATATGATAAATCAAGACTCAGTTCAAAAGGGCACAGCTCATATTTCTTCCCTAACTCTTCAATAAACCGGCGGTCATATAAACAATCATTCTTTATTGCCTCTCTTAATGGAATGTTCAATTTATCATAATAGCCTTTAGCATAAGGACAGTATTCCGGCTCGCATTTTGTTTCTTCCATGAAGCATATTTTGTCCTTGGCGGTAATAATGGCAGTCCTCAGCTTAAGACCATTTTCATACATAATTTTCACCGTGTTGAATGCTATAGTCTTTGTTGAGGATTTGGCGGTCAGGTAAAATATCTTTGAATTCTTTTCATACATTGATTTTATTGCAGGAAACAAAACAGACACCGTCTTTCCTACTCCGGTTGGAGCCTGCGCGAAAAGTTTTTTACCTGATTCTATTGTTCTATAAACTGCCACAGAAAAATCTCTTTGTCCTTTGCGGTAATTTTCAAAGGGAAAATTAATTTCTTCAATTGTCCTGTCTCTTTCTTTACGAAGACTTATAATTGTTTCAGCCCAGTCTATGTAGGTTTCAAGAAGAGTATAAAAGAATGTTTCTAATCTTTTTATTGTAAAAGATTGTTTTATTGTCTTTGTTTCTTTGGTGTCTAGATTATAATATCTAAGCTGAACATTAAGCTTATCCAAATTATTCAACAGTCCATACATATATGCATAGCATTTTGCCTGTGCCGTATGAGCTGTGTTGTATTCATCATCAATAAGACTTAAATCAGTATAGGTAGATTTGATTTCATCAATTGTGATTTCATCTTCTTCAATTAAAATTCCGTCAGCCCTTCCTTCAATAAAAAACGTGATATCATTAAGGATGAATTCATTTTTCAAATAGAACTCCTTTTGATAATTGTCTCCCATTTGGGACTGGAGAATTTTGTGAGCTTTTATGCCTTCCATGGCTCTGTCAACGCTTAAATTTTTCGCACTGATATCTCCGCTTTTATAAACAAATTCAACCAATTCTCTTACTGAAAGCTTTATCTTGTCCATAGTGACTCCAAATTATAACCAGTTGGTATTGCGCTGCAAAGGCCATCAGCAGGCTTCATCACCAATTTGTTCACTCCCTTTGGTCGTGCAAATTGGGATTGCGCTGCATCTGACCTACCATCCATCTGTCCTTCGCTTCACTCGGACATATGGGGTTAGGTCATGAAAAAATAAACACCGCAGTGTTTATTATAGCAAATTTTGTATTATTTTTAAATGATTATTTTAAATATTGCACACAAGTAACAGTATTTCCATCAACACTTAACATATCTGACAATCCTTCTACTAACATTAAGCCCCTTCCCGATTCCAAATAATCGAAATCTCCGTAATCTTTGACATCATAGCAAATACCTGAGCCCTCGTCCGAAACTTCAATGATGATCCTTGATTTGTTAATGTGAACCTTTATATTTATCATTTTATTCAAGTCTCCACAATTACCGTGGATGACACTATTTATCATCAGTTCATTTAATATCAGCTTTGTATTAAAAAAGGTATCCGGGTCAACAATTCCCTTAATACTTTGCAGAATTTCTTCAATTGTTTTTTTACCGCATTTTAGGTCACTGTTAATTTTTCTTTCAACTGCATAATGCATAAGCTCCTATTCCTCCCTTATTGTAATATACCCTGTTTTTTATGCGGCTAAACACAGAAATATATTATAACCGTAAGGTTCTTACATTATTCATAGGGGGTTTGTCTATTCTTGTAGATTTATCAAACTTTCAAATAGTTTCCATACTTCTTCTACTCCCTGCTTACTTGTTGAAGAAAAGGGATATATTAAACCGGCATCCTTTATCTGCATATTTTTTTTAATAATGCCTATACTTTTTATCTGTTGGGACCTTGACAATTTATCTGCTTTTGTAGCTATTACATAGCCGGTGAAACCAAAACTTTTTATCCATTCATACATCTGCAGGTCATTCTTGCCGGGTTCATGCCTGATGTCGATCAGCAGGATGACTTCCTTAAGCTCTTGTCTGCTGTGTAAATATGAATCAATCATGCCGGCCCATTTTAATTGCTCTGTCTTCGATACTTTTGCATAACCGTATCCCGGAAGGTCTACAAAGTTGAATTCATCGTTTATATTGTAAAAATTCAAGGTTTGTGTTTTTCCGGGCTGCGAGCTGGTTCTGGCAAGATTTCTCCTGTTTAACAAAGCATTTATCAAAGAAGACTTGCCGACATTTGACTTGCCTGCAAATGCTATCTCAGGAAGACCTAAATTAGGATACTGTTCTTTTTTCACCGCTGAAATCAAGAACTCAGCCTTTCTTATAATCATATATATCCTTCCTTGTTATAATTTATAGACAAATAAGAAAACATGAATTATTACCGTGAGCGGGTATTTTTATTATTTTTCGCTACCGTAACGCTTCTTTCACTACATCATCTATTTTGTCTGCATATACAATTTCCATGGTGCGAATTATTTTTGGATCGATTTTTGAAACATCTGCCCTATTTTTGGAACAAAGTACAACTTTTTTAATCCCTGCTCTCTTTGCTGCAAGCAGTTTTTCTTTTAGTCCCCCTATGGGTAAAACTCTCCCTGTTATTGTAATTTCTCCTGTCATTGCTACATCCTTTCTGACAGGCTTCTTTGTTAAAGCAGATATTATTGCCGTTGCCATGGTTATTCCTGCAGAAGGTCCATCCTTTGGAATTGCGCCTTCTGGTACATGCACATGGATGTCGGTTTCTTTAAATATTTGGTAGTCAATAAGGAAATTTTCCGCATTGGCTTTAATATAACTTAATGCAGCCATTGCCGATTCCTTCATTACATCACCTAATTGTCCCGTCAGCTGAAGTTTTCCGTCACCCTTCATTGTGTTTACTTCAACAAAAAGTGTTTCTCCTCCAACATGAGTCCACGCAAGCCCTGTCACAACTCCAACTTGGTCTTCTTCATAAGCAATATCATAGTCATATTTAGGAATGCCTAAATATTTTTTGATATTGGAATTATTAATAGTAACAGAACTTTTATTTTTTTCCGCAATTTGAACAGCAGCCTTTCTGATTAATTTGCCTATGTTTCTTTCTAAGTTTCTGACTCCTGATTCTCTTGTGTATCTTTCGATTATTTCATTTATAGCATTCGCAGAAATTTTCACTTGCTTTTTTGTCAGGCCGTGTTCGGAAAGTTGTTTTTTTATTAAGTATCTTTCTGCAATATTTCTTTTTTCCACATCTGTGTATCCGGATATTTCTATAACTTCCATCCTGTCTAAAAGAGGTCTCGGTATGGTGGCAGTTGTATTTGCAGTTGTAATAAACATTACATTTTGCAGATTGAAGGGAGCTTCTATATAGTGGTCGGTAAAAGTATTGTTTTGTTCAGGATCTAATGCCTCCAATAATGCTGAAGCCGGCTCTCCTTTAAAATCACTGTTAAGCTTATCTATTTCATCTAATAAGAACACAGGATTATTGACCTTGACTTTTGCAATGGATGATATTATTCTCCCAGGAATAGCACCTATATATGTTCTTCTGTGGCCTCTGATTTCTGCTTCATCCCTTACTCCCCCCAAAGAAATACGCACATACTTTCTGTTCATGGCACGGGCAATGGATTTGGCAATTGATGTTTTTCCTACACCGGGAGGTCCCACAAAGCATAAAATCGGTCCCTTCAAATTCTTTTTAATTTGTTTTACAGCTAAGTATTCCAATACTCTTTCTTTGACTTCTTCTAATCCGTAATGGTCTTCGGCAAGAATTGCCCTTGCTTTTTTCAAATCCGTATTATCCTTTGTCTTCTTATCCCAAGGTAAATCTAAGAGCCAATCGACATATGTTCTTATAACTCCTGCATCAGGAGATGACGGAGAAATTTTTAAAAGTCTGTTGATTTCCTTTTCTGCCTTTTCTTTAACATCCTTTGGCATATGGGATTTTGAGATTTTTTGAAGATACTCATCTACTTCATAATCAGTGCCTTCATCTTCTCCTAATTCTTTTTGTATTGCTCTCATCTGCTCTTTTAAATAATAGTCCTTTTGAAATTCACTGACTTGTTTTTTCACTAATTCGTTTATTTCATTTTCTATTTGAAGTACTTTTATTTCCTTAGCTAACAATTTGTTGATGGATTCAAGTCTCTTATAGGGATCAAATATTTCTAAAAGAGATTGCTTTTGATTTGTTTTCAAATAAATATATGACGCAACCACATCTGCAAGCTTATCTGGGTTTTTTATTTCTTTGAGTGAAATCACTGCATCCGGAGCTATTTTTGCGTAAATTAAAGCATACTCTTCAAAATTGCTCAGGGTAAGACGCACCATTGCCTCTAATTTGTCATCCACAGGCAGGCTGTCATCATAAATATATTCATGCAAAACAACTTCAAAGTAAGGGTCGTTTTGAGTTATGGATACAATCTTAGCCCTGTTTATACCTTCGACTAATACTCTTATATTGTCACCGGGCATTTTAATCATTTGCTTAATTTTGCAAATCACGCCAATTTCATAAAAATCATCTTCATTGGGCGATTCCAAATCAGCAACTTTTTGTACAGTCAAAAAAATATCCGAATCTTCAAGCATTGCTTCTTCCAATGCATTTATTGATTTTTCTCTTCCGATGTCAAAATGTATTACGGTGTTCGGGAAAATCCCTATACCCCTTATTGGAATCAAGGGTAGGGTTCTTCTTTCAATATTATAATTATTTATCATACTTTCTCCTTTATGGGCAGGCTCAACTCCAGTTTGTCCCCATGCCTTAAACTTCATGAAAACTGCCTGCTAAGGCAGGCAGTTTATGAAGCATTTTCCTTCTTATCAGAAACAGGCTTCTTTGTTAATACTAATTTCGGCTCACTTTTATTTGTAATTGTATCTTTAGTAATAACACATTTTTTAATATCGTTTCTGGATGGTATTTCATACATTACTTCAGTCATTGTACTTTCAAGAATACCTCTTAGTCCTCTTGCCCCGGTATTTATTTCTAATGCCTTCTCGGCTATTTCTTCAAGTGCTTCCTTCTCGATTTCCAGCTCGACATTATCCATTTTAAATAATTCTTTGTATTGTTTAACCAAAGCATTCTTTGGCTCTGTCAAAATTGATATTAAAGCCTTTTTATCTAGTTTTTCCAAAGCGACAACTACCGGCACTCTTCCTACGAATTCAGGAATCATTCCATATTTCAATAAATCTTGTGACTGAACCTGTTTTAGCAGTTTATCCGTGTCAAGAGATGAATTTCCTGATATGTCTGCTCCAAAACCAATGCTTTTTTTGCCTACTCTATTTTGAATGATCTTTTCTATACCGTCAAAAGCACCTCCAAGTATAAACAATATATTGGTGGTATCTATTTGAATAAATTCCTGATGAGGATGTTTTCTCCCACCCTGTGGGGGAACATTGGCAACAGTTCCTTCAAGTATTTTTAAAAGAGCCTGCTGAACTCCTTCACCGCTGACGTCCCTTGTTATCGAAGGATTCTCTGAACGTCTTGAAATTTTATCTATTTCATCAATATATATTATACCCTTTTCAGCCCTCTCTACATCAAAATCTGCTGCCTGCAAGAGCTTAAGCAAGATATTTTCCACATCTTCACCTACATAACCTGCTTCTGTCAAAGATGTGGCATCAGCTATAGCAAAGGGTACATTTAATAGTTTTGCTAATGTTTGTGCCAAATATGTTTTTCCGCTGCCTGTAGGACCTAATAACAATATGTTGCTTTTTTGAATATCTACGTCATCGTCCTTAGCTTTGTAGTTTATCCTTTTATAATGATTGTATACCGCCACTGCCAAAGTTTTTTTTGCATTATCCTGTTGTATTACATACTCGTCCAAATTCTTTTTTATTTCTTTTGGTTTTGGAAGTTCCGTAAAATCATATTCTTCAAATAAATCAATGTCTTCATCTACAATGTTATGACATAGCTCTATACATTCATCGCATATATATACATCCGGACCAGCTATGAGTCTTCTTACCTGCTCCTGAGATTTTCCGCAAAACGAGCATTTAATTTGTTTTTCGTTTACTTTGCCCATTAAAACACTCCTTATTTTCTTTTAGCAATAATATCATCTATTATGCCATATTTCTTAGCTTCCTCCGCTGTCATAAAGTTATCTCTATCTGTGTCTTGTTGAACCTTAGCTATGGGTTGCCCAGTTTTTTCGCTAATTATGTTGTTTAAAGTGTCCCTAATCTTGATAATTCTATCAGCGTGTATTTTTATGTCTGAAGCTTGCCCTTTCATACCTCCTAAGGGCTGGTGAATCATTATTTCTGAATTAGGAAGAGCAAATCTCTTTCCTTTTTCTCCTGATAAGAGCAGGAATGCCCCCATACTTGCTGCCATTCCAACACATATGGTGGATACATCAGGCTTTATTAACTGCATGGTGTCATAAATTGCCATGCCTGCTGTTATTGAGCCTCCCGGTGAATTTATATAAAATTGAATATCCTTATCAGGATCCTCCGACTCCAAAAACAACATTTGCGCAACAATTAAACTTGCAGTTACATCAGTAACTTCGTCACTTAGTATTATTATTCTATCTTTTAAAAGTCTTGAATATATATCGTAAGATCTTTCACCTCTACCGGTTTGTTCGATTACATATGGTACTAATGCCATCTTATTCCTCCTATTTATTATATTTCTCTCTACCTTAATTGTACTTATTTTTCTTAAAATTATCTTAAAGTTTATTCAGCGTCTTTTTTTGCTTCTTCTATATCTTCACTTTCAACAACTTCAACTGCTTCAGGAGCCTCAGGAGCATCAACAAAAACTGCATTTTCCACAAGCATGTCAATTACTTTTCTTTTTTGAAGTGTTTCTTCGATATAATTTCTGCTTGACTGCATTATACTTTCCTTAAATCCTTCAAGTCTGTCTTCTTCAACATTATATGACTGGGCTATTTTATTTACTTCTTCCTTTATTTCTTCATCAGAAATTAATATTCCTTCATTTTTAATTATAGCTTCTAAAACCAATTCTGCCTTTACATTAAACTCAGCTTGAGCCCTTGCGCCTTCTTTATATTGATTAACAAAATTATTTATTAGATCATCATATTTCTTGCCGCTAAATCCTTGCTGACGGAACTGTTGTTCATAATTCCTTCCCAGATACTCAATTTCTCTCTGGATTAAAACTTCAGGTATTTCCAAATTTGTATCATTTACAATTTTTGTTACAACATTGTTGTCGTTTGAAATTTTAACTTGATCAGCAGCTTTTTGTTCCAATACTTTTCTTGTATCTTCTTTTAATTCTTCCAATGTGTCGAACTCACTAACATCTTTAGCAAATTCATCATCCATTTCCGGAAGTTCCTTTGTTTTTATTTCATGTATTTTTACATTGAAAACCGCATCCTTGCCTTTTAAGTTTTCAGCATGGTACTCTTCCGGGAATGTTACATTTACTTTAACTTCTTCTCCCTTTGTTTTACCTATCAATTGATCTTCAAATCCGGGTATAAAAGAATTTGAGCCGATTTCCAGAGTATGGTTTTCGGCCGTACCCCCTTCAAATTGTTCTTCGTCCACAAAGCCTTCATAATCGATGGTTAAGAAATCTCCCTTTTGAGCAGGTCTGTCTGTAACTTCAACTATTCTTGCATTCTTTTCCTGTATTAACTTTAATTCACCTTCAACATCTTCATCTGTTACCTTTATTTCTGTTATTACAACTTCAACACCTTTGTAGTCCGGAAGTTCAACCTCCGGCATTACCTCAACTTCAGCTTTAAATATCAGATCTTCCCCTTCTTCGAATTTTTCAACATCGATTTTTGGGCTGTCGATTATGTCTAATTTCAGCTCATTAACTGCAAGGGGATATGCTTCCTGTACAGCGATATCCAAGGCATCATCATAAAAAATGCTCTTTCCATATTTTTTTTCGATAATATGTCTAGGAGCCTTTCCTTTCCTGAATCCCTGAATGTTTATATTATTCTTTACCTTTAAATATGCTTTATTCACAGCTTTTTCAAACTCTTCTTGTGAAACTGTAAATTCCAATGTAACTATATTTTTTTCTTTTTTTAATATTTTTGAACTCATTTTGTCCTCCGCTATCCTTTAGTTATTATATGTATCAGTCAATTTTTGACATTTACCAAGATTTGTGAATTAACCATTATATTATATCATAAAACATCCTTAAATCAACTACTAATTTGGAGACATTTAGAGAGGTGTGTCCTTCCAAATTGGGGATATTCCTTGAGCCAGCAAAGACTGGCCTTATTTAGAGAGGTGTGTCCCCATACCTCTGATATTCATACAGACAACATTTCACAATAAAATTACTGCTGTTAAAAAAAATCTGCATTTTATTTTTTACAAATTTCATTCCTGCTTTTTGCATAACTTTACCGGATGCTGTATTTCTAATATCATGAAGTGCACAAACTTTTTCAAATCCTGCTTCCATAGTTAAATAATTCAGTGCACGAATTAATACTTCTGTGGCAATTCCCTGATTCCACAGTTTTTTAGCTATAGTGTAGCCTATTTCACAATATTTTTTCCTTTTTTTTATGTTTGATACTGTTACAGAGCCGATTACTTCTTTTGTACCCTTGTCTACAACAGCCCAGTGCAAATAATCATTTTTTTTATAATAGTCTATCCAGTCAGACAGATATTCTTTTGTTACTTCTATTGATGAATGCACCTTCCAAGCATTATATTTAGCTGAATCATTATCGCTTAACCAGTTTGTATATATATCATGGGCATCTGACATTTGAAATTTTCTAAGTATGAATCTTGATGTTTCTAACTGAACAGTTCCGGATAGAATTAATTTTTCCAACACATCCTCCGCTATGAATACTGCTGTTATTATATCTTTTTTTTATCTGCTTGCATAGCTTTATTTTATTTATATTGAATGATACCCGCAAATATAGTATAATAAACAAAAAAAAGGAGTTGTATATGAGCGATAATGTGGAAATTATAATAGATAATTACAGTGAAGCGGTAAAGACAAATACTGAAGTTAAAGATAAAAAATTCGTGCCTACCATTGAATCCCTCTTAAAAAGGAAGCCCATACAGATGCCTCAGGAAATTTACAATGCCAGCGGTATAAAAGTATTCGGGAAAAGAATAAAATCATTAATCTACACCACTGATTTAGCAATCATAAAAAACAATAATGCAGACGGTGTTATTGCAGTATATCCTTTTACTCCTCAAATAGCAATTAATCAGGCGATTATTGAATTGTCTTCTACGCCCGTATTCGTCGGAGTAGGAGGAGGTACCACAACAGGACAAAGGTCTATTGATATTGCTTTAAATGCAGAATTAACAGGAGCTTACGGTGTAGTATTGAATGCACCGACTAAAAATGAACTCATATTTGAAATGAAAGAGCGTTTGGATATACCTATTATTATTACAATCGTTTCTGAAAAAGAGGACTTCGAATCAAGAATAAATGCCGGAGCTTCCATATTCAACGTGTCGGGAGGAGCCAATACTGCAAAGATTGTAAGACAAATCCGTGAAAAACATCCAAACTTCCCGATTATTGCAACCGGAGGTCCCACACCCGAAAGTATATCAGAAACCATAAAAGCAGGTGCAAATACAATTACATACACCCCTCCTGCTGTAGGCGATATTTTCTCTGAAATGATGGAGGAATACAGGTATAGAATTATAAATAACTTAGAAAACAAAAATAAATAGCTCCAAAAACAAAAGAACCATCCATTCGCTAAATTATGGAGGCGGTTCTTTTTATTGTTTACATTTTTTTAAGTTCTTCCCTGTTGTCTTCAATTATGTTATTTATTTCTTTTATTTTGTCCTGGAGCTTGGACAATATTTCATCGCTGTAATTGTATGCTCCGTTTTTCATTTCGTTGGCTCTTTGCTCTGCTTCTTGGATTAATTGGTCTGCATAATTTTTAGCTTGTCTGGTTATTTCACTTTCTTCAATTAAATGCTTCTGCTGCTCTTTAACTTTCTCAATTAGCTCATCTGCCTCACTCTGAGCTTCATTAAGTATACGTTGTCTCTCTTTAGCAACCCATGAAGCTCTGTTAATTTCATCAGGCAATTTTAATCTGATTTCATTTATTACTTCCAAAACTTCTTCTTTGTCAATCATAACCTTGCTTGATAAAGGAAACTTAGAAGCATCTTCTATAATATCTTCAATCCTTTCCAGCAAATTCAAAATATCCATTTTATTTCCTCCCAAGTAATCTATTTATATTTTGCGCAACATTTTCAGGAACTAAATCTTCAAAATGTCCTCCATGTTCTGCCACATCCTTTACCATGCTGGAGCTTAAAAAAGAGTATTGCGGTGATGCAACTAAGAAAAAGGTTTCTAATTCTTGTTTTAAATGTTTATTAATACTTGATATGGCTAACTCATATTCATAGTCTGATACGGCTCTGAGTCCTCTTACAATAATACTGATGCCATTCCTTTCACAATAATCCACCACCAAGCCTTCTGTATAGTCAACCTCTACGTTTTTCAGACCTTCAACCGCGCCCCTTACCATTTCACATCTTTCCTCTATTGAGAACCAATACTTTTTTTCTTTGTTATTAAATACTGTTACCACAACGGTATCAAACTTTTTTGATATTCTTTTTATAATATCAAGATGTCCAAGTGTTATCGGGTCAAAACTCCCCGTGTACAATACCTTCATTCTTCCTCCAAATGTCTGATTATGCTTATTTTTGTTCTTCCATATATTTTCTCTTTATATTCTATCATATTTGCTACATTATTATCAATTACTTTTTCGGATTTATCACTTTCAATAATAAGAAGTCCCCCATATTTTAATATATCGTATTCAAGGACTGAATATAAGATTTTATTGCATAACTTCAGGTCATAGGGAGGATCCGCAAATATAAAGTCAAACTTTTCGCTACTCTTGGATAAGTTTATTATCGCTTTTTCATAATCACTTAATAAAATTTTAGCTTTTTCTATAAAATTGCACAGCTCTAAATTTTTTTTGACATAAGATAAACTTTTTCGTGATAGATCAACAAAAGTGCAATGCTTAGCACCTCTTGCCAAAAATTCGATTCCCATGCTTCCTGAACCTGCAAACAGCTCTAACACAAGGGCCTCATCATCTATAGGACCGATAATATTAAAAATTGCTTCTTTAATTTTATCGCCGGTAGGTCTTACCCTTGCTCCTTCAGGAGCATACAGCTTTTTGCCTTTATTTGTTCCCGATATTATTCGCATATTTCCCTCTTTAATTAAATACTATGTCATCTTTAAATAAATTCATGATTTCTGATTTTAAGTTGCGGTAATCATTACCGATTAAATTTGGGTTTTCTGCTATTATTTTTTTTGATAAAAGCTGAACTCGCTGCACAGTTTCAACACTAGTAACCATATTTTTAATTTCAAATTTTGAAAGCCCATGTTGCCTTACTCCAAAGAAATCACCGGGTCCTCTTATTTTCAAATCTTCTTCCGCTATTATGAATCCGTTATTTGTTCTTTTTAAAATACTCATCCTGTCTTTTGATTTTTTACTCTTGCTTTCGTTTACCAAAATGCAATAGGACTGATGCCTTCCTCTTCCAACCCTGCCTCTTAACTGGTGAAGCTGGGCAAGTCCGAATCTTTCAGCATTTAAAATCAGCATAACAACGGCATTTGGAACATTTACACCAACTTCCACTACCGTAGTGGAAACAAGCATATTTATTTTTCCCTTATAAAACTTATTTATTACCTCTTCTTTTTCACTATTGCTCATTTTCCCGTGTAAAAGACCTAATTTATATTCTGAAAAATATGATGACTTTAATTCTTTATATATTTCAACAACCGAGTCCAGCTCCAAATTTTCAGATTCTTCCACCAAGGGTGCAACAATATATGCTTGCCTGCCGCTGTCTAAATGGTTTTTAATAAAATTATAGGCTTTTGTCTTTTCCTTGTCTGTAATAACATATGTAATGACTTTTTGTCTTCCGGGGGGCATTTCATCTATTATTGAAATATCCAAATCTCCGTATATCATAAGTGCCAATGTTCTTGGAATGGGTGTTGCAGTCATTATGAGAATATGAGGGGATTTTCCCTTATTTGCCAACTTTGCTCTCTGTCTTACCCCAAACCGATGCTGCTCGTCGGTAACCACTAACCCAATGTCTTTAAACTCCACATTGTCTTCAATAAGTGCATGAGTTCCGACAATAATATCAATTTCTCCATTTTTAAGCTTTGTAAGAATTTCCTGCTTTTCTTTTGCTTTTGTTGAACCGGTCAATACTTCTGCTTTAACATCTAATCCTGCTAAATTTAAGCATCCTCTAATTGTTTCATAGTGCTGCAGGGCTAAGATCTCGGTTGGTGCCATCATTGATGACTGATATCCTGAGCTGACTGCCATAAGCATTGCATAAATAGCTATCACTGTTTTTCCGGAGCCAACATCTCCCTGTATAAGTCTGTTCATTATTTTTTTACTTTTTAAATCTTCTTTTATTTCCTCAATAACCTTAAGCTGTGCATTTGTAAGCCTGTAAGGCAAGTAACTTAGAAGCTTTTCAGACAGCTCTGTTTTTCTTAATTTGATATCACTAAATTCATTTGATAAATTATTCTTAATGTTAAAAAGTCCAAGCTGCATTATCAACAAATTTTCAAAAGCAATGGTTTTTTTCGCCAAGGAATACTCCTTGCCGTCACTTGGAAAATGAAGAGTTTTAATAGCTGATTTTTTTGAAGTAAGTCCATACTCTTTTATTATTTCTTCCGGTAAAATATTTTGGATGCTGTCATAATATGTTTCTAAGGCAGTCTTGACTAATTTTGTAATTTCATTATTTGACAAACCATATGTAAGACCGTAAACAGGCATAATTTTACCTGCTTTCCAGTCCTTGTCCGCAAATTCGACTTCAGGATTTGTGGTTTCCAATTTTCCGAAAGCAATTTTAACATTGCCAAAAACATAGTAGTAGTCACCCACAATAAGCTTATCCATTAAAAAGTCATTATTGAAAAATGTAAGAGTGATAAATCCCGTATCATCCTTACATATTGCTTTAATAATAGTCATATTCTTTTTTATTCTTGAATGCTTAGGTTTTTCAATAATTTTGACCTTTAATAGATATTTTCCCGGCTCTGATATTTCATTTATTTTTTTAACTGTTCTTCTGTCCTCATATTTAACCGGAAAATAATTTAATAAATCCCCAATGGTAAATATGTTTAATTTTTGTAATTTTAAAGCTCGGTTTGGTCCTACACCCTTTAAATATTGAATATCTGCATCCAGCATATTAACACCTTTCACATATTATCAATTCGGGTTCGCAGGTAAATTCACCAATTTATCAGCTCGTATTCGCTCGCATAAATTGGGAACTCTTTGCGAATGACCTGCCGCTATTTTTCTCTACCTCCGGTCGGAAAAATAGGGTTAGGGCATCTTTATTCTACGGATACTATATAATAATAAAGAGGCTGCCCTCCGTATATTATTTCAACATCACAGTCTTCAGCTACTTCTTCAATCCTTGATGCAATACTTTTAACAGTTTCTTCGTCAACCTGGTCTCCGTAAAACAAGGTAACTAAAAAGCTGTCTTCATCAACCATTTTTTTAATAAGCTCAATTGTTTCATCTTCCGCATTATCTCCGTGATTGACAATGTCACCGTCGTAAATGGCAATAATTTGGTCCTTTTTTATTTCTAAATCATTAAATACCGTATCCCTTACCGCATAAGTTACTAGTCCTGTTTTGACTTCCTTTACGGCTAATGTCATAGCTTCAATATTATCATCAATATCACTTTCTTCTTTAAATGCTATAAGAGCAGCAATTCCTTGGGGTATTGTCTTGCTTGGAACCACATATATATTTTTATCGGAAATTTCTTTTGCTTGCGTTGCTGCCAATATTATATTGGAATTATTAGGCAATACTATTATGTGCTCTGCATTTATACTGTTTGCTGCCTCCAATATATGCTCTGTGCTGGGGTTCATAGTCTGACCTCCGGACACAAAAACATCCACATTTAAATCTGTGAATACTTTTTCTATTCCTTCACCCATACCTATGGAAACAAAACCGTATTTCTTTTTCTTCTGATTGTTTTTTTGGTTTTCCTTCTTTCTTGCCCTGAATTGCTCTTTCATATTATCTATCTTTATATCTGTAAGTTCACCATATTTTACTGCAATCGCCAATATTTGTCCCGGATTGTTTGTGTGTATGTGAGTTTTTATAATATTCTCATTGCCAACACACACTATGGAATCACCTTTGTCATAGATTTTACTCAAAAATTCCTCTGCAGTTTTCTTTGGATTTTTAATAATAAACTCTGTGCAGTAGGTAAATATGATTTCATCTTCGCTTGAGAATTCATCAAGCTCAACTTCTGTATCAATCACGGCTTCTTCTTTTATCTCCTGTTTTATTTCTGCACCTTTTAATGCTGCAAGAGCGCCTTCCAAAAGGAAGATCAATCCTTTCCCGCCTGCATCCACAACATCTGCTTGTTTCAAAACACTAAGCATTTCCGGAGTACGAGCTAAAGTATCTTTTGCCTGCTTAATAAGACTTTCAAAAAAAGAGATGACATCTTCATATTCTGCATATGTGGCCATTGCTTTTTCGGCTGTTTCTCTTGCTACCGTAAGCATTGTCCCTTCAACAGGTCTCATAACCGCCTTGTAAGCAGTATCTGATGCTGACTTCAAGGACTCCGCTATTGTTTTACAATCTATTTGATTAGCTCCAATAAGTCCTTTTGACATTCCTCTGAAAAGCTGTGACAATATGACTCCGGAGTTTCCTCTTGCTCCCATAAGAGAGCCGTTAGCTGCCGCACTTGAAAGAGCTGTAATTGTGCTTTCCGAAAGGCTGTTTATTTCCTTTACAGCCGCCTGTACCGTCAAATTCATGTTTGTACCCGTATCTCCGTCAGGAACAGGAAATACATTCAGAGAATCCACAATTGTTTTATTATTTTCAAGGTTAACTGCAGCTCCTAAAAGCATCTTCTTAAATCTAACATTATCTATGTACTTCATTAACATTTTAGCCTCCCGATTATTTTTGCACCCTTACTCCTTGTACAAAAATATTTACATTTTCCACGCTTACTCCTGAAAAAGTTTCAACGCTGTACTTTATTCTGGAAATTATATTTTCTGCAACAACAGATATTTTAACTCCATATTGCAATACTATATATAAATCTATATTGATTTTATCTTCATCAGTTGATGAAACTTTTATCCCTTTGGTCAATTGTTCTCTTTTCAGCAGTTCAAAGAAACCCTGAGTAGCGTTTCTGGAAGCCATACCCACAACACCATAGCATTCCATTGCAGCTAAGCCTGCGATTGCAGCTAAAGCCTGGTCATCAATTACTATACTGCCGTATTCGTTAACTATCTTAACTGACATATTTACCTCCTACTTTTATTTATTATTTATTACATTATAACCTTTTTAACACCTTTTTACAATTATAATATGCCTTTACCAATTCTCCTATAAATAAAAATTTGATTTAGTCATAAAGAGCAAGTATTTAGCGTTCGAAAAAATAGGGTTAGGGCATCTTTCATTATACTAATTTAAAATTAATATTGCAATATTTAATTTTTAGTGTTAAAATGATGGAGTTCAATTAATATAGAAGTGTATATGTTATATATATGGGAGGTGGAATTATGGCAAAGTATTGTGAAGTATGCGGAAAAGGAACCATATCAGGACACAGCATTACGCATTCCGATAGAAAAATAAAAAGAACATGGAAACCAAACGTAAGAACAATTACAGTAGTGGAAAACGGAAAAACTTCAAGAAAAACAGTTTGTACAAGATGTATGAGAGCAGGAAAAGTACAACGTGCTAATTAAGCACATTTCATTAAAATAGTGGCAATGCCATTATTTTTTTGCGTCCTCATACCTCAAATCAGCCTGAACAAAGTGATTCCTAATATAATCAATAGTATTCCTAAAATGAACATCCATATTTTAACGGGCAGAATTTGAACTACTATGATTGCTCCTATAATTGCAATTAAAAGCCCTAATATTTCAGTGAATTTAAAAAACGATGGTTTATTCACAGGATTGCATTTCTTTTTATGTTTAAAGTAATTCATAATATCCCCCTTAGGACCTAGATAGATTATCTTGTTTATACATTCTATTCAAGCAAAGAAAAAAGATACAAAGAAATTTTCTTTGTATCTTTCTTGTCACCATTCATAGTACCCTAAAAAAAAATGATAAAAATGCGAGCGAACATTTGCAGGACACGACCATAATTCTTAGCAAATGAAGGTTAAAAATCCGTTAAACAGCTTGCACTGTTTGAGCGCAGCGAGTTTGCAAGCTGTAGGATTTTTAGCCGGAATGAGCTTTAGAATTATTCGTGGCCGAAACCGTGAGCGGTATTTTTATCATTTTTCCGAGCTAGAACTCTGCATTTTTAGGGGTTCTTGGAAATGGAATTACATCTCTTATGTTGCTCATGCCTGTCAAATACATAATAAGTCTTTCAAAACCAAGTCCGTAACCGGAGTGTTTAACACCGCCGTACTTTCTTAATTCCAAATACCACCACATATCATCTTTCTTTATTCCCATTTCATCCATACGTTTTTCAAGATATTCAAGTCTTTCTTCCCTCTGGCTGCCACCTATTAATTCCCCGATTCCAGGAACCAACAGGTCCATTGCCGCCACAGTTTTGTTATCTTCATTCATCCTCATGTAAAAGGCCTTAATTTCCTTAGGATAATTAACAACAAATACAGGACGCTTAAATATTATTTCCGACAAATATCTTTCATGCTCTGTCTGTATATCTGTTCCCCACTTGACAGGATATTCAAAGTTGTCGTTGTTTTTAATTAAAATATCTATAGCTTCAGTGTATGATATTTTCCCAAACTCTGAATTTACTACATTACTTAGCTTATCAAGCAGTCCTTTTTCTATAAAGTTGTTGAAAAATTCCATTTCTTCCTTGGCATTTTCCATTACGTAATTCACTACATATTTCACCATGTCCTCTGCTAAATCCATGTTGTCATTTAAATCGGCAAATGCAATTTCAGGTTCAATCATCCAAAATTCGGAAGCATGCCTTGCCGTATTTGAATTTTCAGCTCTGAATGTAGGTCCGAAAGTATAAGTTTTCTTAAATGCTAAAGCAAAGATTTCAGCTTCCAATTGTCCGCTTACAGTAAGATTTGCAGATCTTCCGAAAAAGTCTTTTGTATAGTCTGCTTTTCCCTCAATCTTTTCAATATTGTCTAAATTTAGTGTTGTAACTCTAAACATTTCACCTGCACCTTCTGCATCTGAAGCAGTAATAATCGGCGGATGGGCATAAATAAATCCTCTTTCGGTGAAAAATTTATGAATAGCATAAGCTGCCAAACTCCTTACACGAAAAACTGCCGAGAAAGTATTTGTACGAGGCCTCAAATGTGCAAT
This sequence comes from Tissierellia bacterium, assembly GCA_012519555.1. GTDB lineage: Bacteria > Bacillota > Clostridia > Tissierellales > Sedimentibacteraceae > Sedimentibacter. Next base: position 22,949 of record JAAYPY010000090.1, read on the forward strand.
TGTCCTTAAGTATTCCATTGAATGGCGTTTCTTTTGCAAAGGATAGCTTGGATCTGACGGAGCTTCCATTATTATTTCAGTAGCCTTTATTTCAAAAGGCTGCTTTGCTTCAGGGGTTAATACCAAATTTCCAATAACCGCAATAGCACTGCCTGTTGAAAATTTCTTTACTTCTTCGAAATTACTTAAGTCCTTCTCAAAAACAACCTGCACATTCTTTAAAAAAGTTCCGTCATTTAATTCGATAAATCCAAAATTCTTTGAATCTCTTATGGTTCTTATCCAACCCTCTATCCTGACTTCCTTGTAATTTTCCGGAGATAAAAATATATCTCTTATATCTGTTGTCTTCATCTTACCTCTCCTTAATCTTTTGATATAAATACGATTGCTCTTCCTTGTCTTAATTTTATTTTTCCCTTATTACCTTTTATCTGATTGCTAATGCAAAGAGTTGATCCTCTTTGAACATTGACATTGTTTAAAGGATATTTGAATCCTTCTAAATAAAGTCCTTGAATATTTTCTGTTAAAGGAATTATTGATATGTAATAACCCTGTTTGTAATCTATGAACAATTCCGTATTGTCGGAAATTATTTTCATTTCATTATTGTTGTCAACTATAGAAATATTTACGCCATCTTTGTAATATTTCTCCATAAGCATTATATTGCCTAAAGTATGGTCTAGTCTTGTACCCGTTGCTCCTGCTAATATTATGCTCAAATATCCTTTCGAAAGGGCAAATTCAACTGCTAATTCCATATCTGTTAAATCCTTTTCAGAAGGAAACCTTTCAACGGGTATATTTTGCTCGTATTCTTTAAGAAGATCAGGTGCTAGGGAATCTAAATCTCCTATTAAAATGTCGGGAATTATCCCGTATTTTTTAACTTTTTCAAGCCCTCCGTCCGCGCATATTACATAATCATACTTAATAGTATTAATTATATTTTCATGGACTTCTTGACCGTTTCCGATTATCAGCGCTGTTTTCATCCCATTATTTCCTTAAATTTCTTGGTTTCCAAAACAACATCCTCTGCATGGTAAATTGCAGAGCCTGCAACAATTACATTTGCACCCCAGCTTAGCACTTCTTTTAAATTAGAGGAATTTACACCTCCGTCAATTTCAATGTCAATATTTAAATCATTTTCATTTATTAATTTCTTCAGTTCAAAAAATTTATATTTGACATTTTCTATGAGGCTTTGTCCTCCGAAACCCGGATTTACACTCATTAACAATACCATATCTAGATCTCTTATGATTTCTTTTAACGTAGCAATAGGTGTGGCCGGATTCAATGATACCCCTGCTTTTAAGCCGTATGATTTAATTTTTTGAATAGTTCTGTGAAGATGTATGGAGGCTTCCTGATGAACAGTTATTATATCTGCTCCTGCCTTATAAAAATCCTCGATAAAATCATCCGGTTTTTCAATCATCAGGTGGACGTCAAATAAGAGTTGAGTAGTTTTTCTTAAACTTTTTACTACTGCGGGCCCTATGGTAATATTTGGTACGAAATGTCCATCCATTACATCTATGTGTATATAATCTGCTCCTCCTTTTTCTACAAGCTTTACAGCTTCTCCTAAGTTAGAAAAATCGGCAGATAGTATTGAAGGGGCTAATTTATTCTTCATATCTTCCTCCTTAATAAGGCTTCTTGCTTTTTATCTGCTCTAAAAGCTTAATATAGTTATTATACCTCACTTGGCTGATTAAACCATTATCCACTGCTTTTTTAATTAAGCAGTCTGGTTCTTTATAATGAAGGCAGTCTAAAAACTTGCACCCTTCATCGTACTTTACTATTTCTGGGTAATAGTTTTTAAGAGAATACTCATCAATTCCTTCCAATTCAAATGAGCTGAAACCCGGTGTATCAACTGCATATCCTCCGAAACTCAATTTGAAAATTTCTGCATGTCTTGTTGTATGCCTTCCTCTTTTTAGTTTTTCGCTTATTTCGCCTGTTTCCAGATAAAAACCCGGCTCAATGGCATTCATTAATGACGATTTTCCTACTCCTGATGGTCCGGAAAAGACATTCAATTTATCTTTAAGTATTTTTTTTAGCTCTAAAAGCGAATCCTTATCATATTTGCTGGTAAAAATTATTTTATAATCGGTATTTATAAATGTGTTGAGTATATTCTCTTTTTGCCTTTCATTTGACAAATCAGATTTATTTATACAAATTACCGGCTCTAAATTGTTTGAGCTTGCTGCGATCAAAAGTTTATCCATCAATAAAAAACTTGGCTCAGGGTTTATTACGGAAAATATTATAATCAGCTGCTGAGCATTAGCAATGTGAGGTCTTTTAATTTCGCTTCTTCTCTCCATTATTTCTTCAATATATCCTGCATCCTCATCTTCTTCCGTAATTCTAATAAGGACTTTATCCCCTACCAAAGGTTTTAAATTTTTAAGTCTGAACAATCCTCTTGCTCTGCATTCAATTATCTTGTTGCCGATATCAACATAATAATTTCCTCCGACACCCCTTGTAATGATTCCTTCAATCATGCAAACTCCTTTTTTATTCAAATGTTATTTCAACCCTGTCATATAATTCATTGTCAATATATATTTCAAAAATTCCTGTTCCGCTTCCTTTAACATTTACTAATATACTTCCTTCCGTGGTATCTACTTCCTCCGAATATACAACCTCTCTTCCGTCCTGGGCGATTCTCTGAATTACTATTGCCACTTTATCCTTGTCCTTAGGAAGAGATATAGCCAAGGGGAATACTCCTTCTTCCGGGATAGGTTCAACAGGTTCTTCTTCTTCAACCTGTGGTTTTCCGGAGCTTAGGGTAAGCCATATTGGTGTTCCTTGCTCTACTTCCTGTTCGGCCTCTACACTTTGTCTCATGACTAAGCCTTCTGCTATTTCTTCGCTGGGCTCTTCGTTTATCTGCCCCACCGAAAGACCCGATTGAATAATTGAAAGTTTTGCTGTTTCCAAATTCAAATTTAATACATTAGGCATTTTAACATATATAATCTTTGGTCCTATGCTTACAACATAAGATACTTTGTCATTTTCTTTCGCGGGTGTATTTGCTTCAGGAAACTGATCAATTATTTGCCCAGCCAAATATGTGTCGGAATTCTCTTCTCTTGCTTCTCCTTCCAAGAGTCCTGCATTATTAAGGATGCTTCCCACCTCTATGGCATATCTGCCTAATAAATTTGGAACGATAATTTCCTTTTTTCCCTTGCTTATTACTACTTCAACAGGATAATTCTCTTTGACCTTTGTTCCTTCATCCACGCTTTGTTCCATCACATGACCTTCATCATATTCGTTGGAATATTCTCTTTTTGAGACCTTAAAAGTTAAACCTAAATCTTCAATGAGCTTTTCAGCTTCCTCTTCACTTCTTCCCAACAAGTCCGGCACAGGTACTTCAGGAATATACAAGAATGACTTAAATACAATTATTCCCCCTATTACAGCTATTACCAAAGCACTGATGATTGCCGCTATGGTAATTCTTTTATTGTTATTATTATCGTTTTTTTCGTCTTTTTCATCTTCTGCATCGCTGCTAAAAAAACTTCTAAATGCCTTGTTTGAATTTTCGTCAATCAAGTCAATATTTATCACATTTTCTTCCACCTTATTAAGTGCAGGGATTTCGATAGTAGGTGAATCTATTATTTCTCTTTCTTCTTTTTCATTTTCATTATTCCCGTTTAATGCATCCAATTTTTTCAGCAGTTCATCGGTATTTTGGAATCTGAAGCTTTGATGCTTTTCAAGACATTTCATAATAATATCTTCATAATTTTTAGATATCTTAATATTCCCAGCTCTTTTAGAAGGCGGTATGGGCTTTTCCTGAATTTGCTTCATGGCAACCGAAATATGATTGTCTGCATCAAAAGGCAGAGTGCCTGTTATCATCTCATACATTACAATTCCCAATGAGTAAATGTCGGATTTTTCATCCACATATCCTCCTCTTGCCTGCTCCGGAGAAAAATAATGAACAGAACCGATAACATTAGAAGTATTATTGATGGTAGAGCTTGTTGATGCTCTTGCAATACCGAAATCAGTTACTTTTGCGGTTCCGTCCTCGGTAAGAAGTATGTTGTGAGGTTTAATGTCCCTATGAACTATATTATTTTGGTGAGCATGTTTTAAAGCTTCTGCTACCTGTCTTGAAATTTTCACTGCTTCTGACTCACTGAGTCTGGTCTTCCTTTTAATATAGTTCTTTAATGTCTCACCCTTAACATATTCCATTACAATATAGTATATTTCATCTTCAATTCCTGTATCGTAAATATTAACAATATTAGGATGAGTGAGGCTTGCTGCCGACAAAGATTCCTGTTTAAATTTATCAACAAATTCCGAATCTTGAGTCAGTTCATCCCTCAATATTTTAATAGCAACAAAGCGGTTTAGAACATTGCACTTAGCTTTGTACACATTTGACATTCCGCCGCCGCCAATTTTCTCTATTATTTCATATCTGTTTCCAATTATTCTACCTATCATTAGTTTCACCTCTAATCATATTATCAACAATAATTATGGTAATATTATCAGTTCCGCCATTATCGTTTGCTTGTTCTATCAATTTTTGCACACTTTGGGAAGCGCCGTATCTTTTAATAATTTCAAGTATTCTATCATCGGATACATGAGTTGTCAGCCCATCTGTGCAAAGAAGAAGAATGTCATTTTCAAACAGCTCCAATTCAAATATATCAGCATGTACAATTTCTTCGCTTCCCAATGCCCGAGTTATTACGTTCCTTTTGGGATGTGTCTTGGCTTCTTCCGGTGTAATTTTGCCTTCCTTCATCAATTCATTCACATAAGTATGGTCTGAAGTAATTTGTCTTAGTTCATTGTTTCTTAATAAATATACTCTGCTGTCACCAATATTGCCAATGTAAATAATATTCTGCAGTTTATCTATTATCACCATAGCCAGGGTAGTTCCCATTCCTAAGCATTCTTCATTTTTAAATGACTCTTCTCTGATTCTGTCATTGCTCAGCTTAACGCTTTCAATAATAAATAAAGGCGGTTTAAAATCTTTCTTTTCCACATTAGAGACAAAATACTTCCTCATTTCGTCAATAACAATGAAGCTTGCCACCTCACCGGCTTTGTGCCCGCCCATTCCATCAGCCACAGCATACAGACAATAATCATCAAATTGCTCGACTATTAAACTATCTTCGTTATTCTCCCGCATTAAGCCCTTATTTGTTTCGAAGAATACATTCATACAGCACCTCACATTTTTAACAAATCATTTCTCAGCTGACCACATGCAGCATTAATGTCACTGCCTAATTCTCTTCTCAGAGTTGCATTAATTCCATTATCCGTTAAAATTTTCTTGAATTTCATAATGTCTGAATCGCTTGAAGGTTTAATATTTGATTCTTTTACATAGTTGCACGGAATTAAATTAACATTTGCCAATTTATTTTTTAATAATTTGCTCAAGTTTTCTGCGTCTTCTCTGCTGTCATTAAAACCATTTATCATAATATATTCAAAAGTAAGTCTCCGCCCTGTTGTTTTAACATAGTAATCACAAGCTTTAAATATTTCAGTTAAACTATATTTTTTTGCGATGGGCATTATTTTCTCTCTTTTTTCCTGGCTAGGAGCATGCAGAGAAATTGCCAATGTTATGGGGAGGTTCATATCTGCTAACTTGTAAATATTCGGTACTATGCCGCTTGTGGAAAGAGTAATTTTCCTCATGGAAATATTCTGACCCCTTTCATCATTTATTATATTGAGAAATCTAACTACATTGTCGAAGTTTTCCAAAGGCTCTCCGGAGCCCATAATAACTACATTTGATATTTTCTCATTTGAGTCTTTTTGCATCAAGTATATTTGCTTAAGCATTTCTGCAGGGGTCAAATTTCTTATAAAGCCATTCTTAGTGGAAGCACAAAAATGACAACCCATCTTGCATCCCACCTGTGATGAAATGCATGCGGTATTGCCGAATTTATATTTTAAATTAACACTTTCTACAATATTACCGTCTTCAAATCTTATTACATACTTTTTAGTTTCATCTAATTTCGATTTTAACTTCAACACAATCTCTGCATTAGTAAATTCGAATTCATTTTTAAGCTTTGTCATGGTTTTTTGGGATACATTGGTCATTTCATCAAAGCTGTCAACAGTTTTTTTATGTATCCAGTCAAATATTTGACTTGCCTTATATTTCGGTTCATTAATTTTAATTATTGCTTCTTTTAATTCATCAAAGCTTAAATCATCAATTTTTCTCATAATTACCTTCTGTATATCCTTCACTTAGACCGATGGCTTAGTGTTGTAAATTATATCATATCCTTTTTATTTTCGCAATAAAAAACCCATCCATGTCGTGAAGATGCGGATATAATTCAATATAACCATTTTTGGCTGTTTCAAAGTATTCATCAATATTTTCAGATATATCAGCAAAAGCATAATCTTTATTGTTATTTAAGAATTTATTAATAAGTTCGTAATTTTCCTCTATATTTGTGGTACAAGTAGAATATACCAATTCTCCCCCTAATTTTAGATATTTTGAGCCATTTTCCAGTATCTTATATTGAATTTGGGTTATATGGTTAATATCTGTCTTCTTATACTTTATTTCAGGTTTTCGTCTTATTATTCCAAGCCCTGTGCAGGGAACATCTGCAATAACATAATCTGCTTTTCCTATTAATGAGCTATCCAATTTACTTGCATCATATTCTTCAACTTTAACATTATTTATGCCTAATCTTTTTAATTCTTTTTCTATAAGCTTAAGCTTCCCGTGATAAATATCCCTTGATAATATTTGCCCTGTGTTATTTATATACTCTGCAGCATTTAAAGTCTTGCCCCCTGGGGCAGCACACATGTCTATTATAAGTGAACCTTCCTTGGGGTTTAAAATTTGTCCGGCTAACATTGAGCTTTGGCTTTGAATAGAAAAAAGACCCTTTCTATATTCATCTGTCTTATCTATTTCAAATGGATTTTGAATTACTAACCCCTTATCAGCATATTTGCATTTATATGCTTTTATACCTTTTTCCGCAAAAAGTTTAATTAATTCGTCTCTTTTTATTTTAAGTGTATTAACCCTGATTTCCAATGGAGCTTCAGCATTGTTAACAATCAGAACCTCTTCAATTCTATTGCCGAACTGCTTTTTCCATTTATTGATTAATTCCTTTGGATATGAATATTTAACACTTAAAAATTCATCCTCGGGTAAAAGATTCATTTTTTCAATAAGAGCTTCCTTGCTTCGCAAAATATTTCTTAGTATTGCGTTAACAAATTTAGAAGCTCTCATATTCCCTCTGTCCTTAATATATTGGACACTTTCATTTACAACTATATTTTCATAAGATTTATCCAAAAAGAATATTTGATATACAGCCAACCTCAGCACGACTAAAACATCTGTTTCCATTTTCTTTGTTTTTGTTTTGGAAACTTGATTTATAACCCAATCAATAAATATTAAATTTTCAACAACCCCTAAAACAGATTTGCGATATAAGGAAAGAAACCTATGGTCAACATTTTTAATATCATTATTAATAACAATGTTAGAATAGGATTTATCTCTAAATATTTTCTTTAATGTTTCAATTACCTGTATCCTGTAACTGTTCATACTAACCTCACGATGACAAGGGGACTGGGGTAGTGTCACCTTGTCAATTAAACTTTTCTATTTCGTCTATTATCATTATTTATGAAGAATGGGTGACAGCTTTTTATATATTATGATTGTCACCAAGGCAGTCAGGAAACCCTTTAATAAGTTAAAGGGAATTACAGTATATACTATCATGGTCTTTAAGTCTACTACCTTATCAGTAACCGCTGTTCCCATTGCAACTAATTTTTCAATTGGCAAACCAAATACTTTTGCATATAAAGGGAATATGAAGTAATAATTAGCTAGGCCCATAATTGCAGTCATGGCAAGAATACCTACAAACATTCCTATTATTGCATTCTTAAAATTTTTGTCCCTGTAATAAATTGCACCTGCTATAAATGCAAGTACACTTCCTGAAAAAAAGTTCACAAATTCACCCACACCTGCTGTAGTCGTTCCTTCAAATACTAAATTTAATATATTTTTTAAAAGTTGAATCAATACACCTGCCACAGGTCCCAATGCAAAAGCTCCCAGCAGAGAAGGCAGGTCTGAAATATCCATTTTCAGAAATGGCGGTGCTAACCACACTAAAGGGAATTTAAAATACATCAGTATAAATGAAATTACTCCTAATACCGATATCTTTGCCATGGTCTTTGTGTTCCATGTACCTTTGTTTAATGTCATCATAATCTTCCTCCCATATATTTTTACTTCAGGGATTACAAAACCCCGAATATTTCTTCGGGGTTAAAACAATCATTTTTATTGAATCTTCTTTCATCCAGACTGTAACTGTCGGCCCTGGAATCAAACCAGGTCAGCCATATAGGCTCGCGGGCTATACCGCCGGTGAGGACTTGCACCTCCCCCTGAAGATAATTATTTTTATTAAATTATAAGGCTTTGTTCATTATTTGTCAATATCTATATCCTTACCCTGCCGGTCATCACATATCA
>JAAYPY010000091.1 GCA_012519555.1 Tissierellia bacterium
CACAATCAATTCAATCAGCGTAAACCCCCTTTTGTTACGCAGCATACTAATGCTTCTTACCATTTCCAACTCCCCTTTTTATATAATTCATAAAATTCTTTTCAGAATTTTATTTTCACTGTACGGTTTTAACCATTTCAAACATGGGCAAAACCATTGACAATACGATAAAACCTATTACAATCGCCATAATTACTATCATTACAGGTTCTATCAAAGTTGTCAGCCGCGAAACAGCGGTATCAATTTCTTCATCCTGAAAATCAGCCGCCTTGTCCAACATCTCTTCCAGGGAACCGGAGTCTTCCCCTATTTTAACCATGTGGCAGACTATAGGAGGGAAGATCCCCTGGTTTTGCAGCAAGGCGGAAAGAGGCAGACCTCTTCTTACGTCTTCCTTCATTTCTAAAATCTTTTGGCTCACATAAAAATTCTCGGTCACTCCCGATACGGTATCCAATGCGCTCAGTAGTGAAACACCGCTGCCGGTCAAAATTGCCAGGGTTCTCGAAAACCTTGAAGCTGCCACCTTTGTGATAAGCATTTTTAACAGTGGAATCTTCAGTTTAATATAGTCCTTTTTTATTCTGATATCAGGTATCTTAAAAATATAAGAAATGATAAACACAAAACCTGTAATTCCCAATACAAGTAAAAACCAATACTGTTTTAAGAAACTGCTGAAATTGATTAATACTTTTGTCAACAGCGGAAGAGAAACCCCGGAAGTCACATACATTTCAATAAAGGTAGGCATTATGGAAGTTATGAGAAAGAAAACCACAAAAATGCACACAACAGAAAGAATAATTGGATAAAGCATTGCCGATTTTATTTTGTTTTCTATTTTATATTCTTTTTCATAGTGTTTTGAGAGCCTGTCCATAATTGCATCCATATTGCCGCTTAATTCACCGGCTTCCGCCATACTGACGAAAATATCAGGGAATGCACCCTTCCTCTGCTTCAATGTCTCCGAAAATGTATGTCCCTTCTGCAGTTCCTCATGCATAGCCCTTATGTGTTTACGTAATCTCTTGTTTTCAGTCTGGTACTTTAATATCTCCAATATATTTGCAAAAGTTACGCCTGATTTCAGCATTGCATGTACCTGCTTGCAGAACAGGGCTAAATCCTTTGAATTAACTCTTCTTGGAATTATTCCTTCCGGACATGGGGTATTTCTATGTTTTACTTCCACAACCGTATATTTCTGCAGCTTCAAAAAATCAATAACTTCTTTTCGGGAATTCCCTGTATGGGAAATACTAAGTTTTTTGCCGAATGTATCGATAACATTACATTTATATGAAACCATTTATATTCTCCTTAAAACATGTTATTGCTATAAATAGCCCACATTATGAATAACTCTCATAGTGTCATTCCGAGGGCTTTATCTCGAAGATTCTCATGAGATCCTTCGCTTGCTCTCAGGATGACAAAGGGTATTCGTTTATCGTGGTATGAATAACACGTAGTAATTCTGAACTCAGTGAAGAATTCCTTGATATCCTTCGCTTGCTCTCAGGATGACAA